>NZ_JAVJNP010000179.1:0-33462 GCF_040217205.1 Coleofasciculus sp. A1-SPW-01
CAAGTCTCCTAAGCTTTACTCTGTAACCTTCTAAATCCGGTATTTCTGAGCTTTTCTTCGAGCTGAGATAGAGGAGTTATTGTTCCTTATTTTATTTGCGTAAGTAATACGCAAAAATACTGATTTTGTCCAAAGTCCAAAATGACACCTCAGCGGTTTTATAGCAAATGGCCCGTAACTCAAGAGATACTCGCTGCTGTATGCTCTCGCTCAATTTCTACTGTTCAGTGTTGGTTTAGTCGAGGTCGCAGCTATCGCCGTCCTCAACCTGCTGATTTGCGCCATCTTGCTCTAATGGATTTCGTCTTGGAGCATTTTGAGGAGATTCCCCCTGAACTAATCAATTTACTCTGTTTTCCCAATCAGGAGCCATGAAAGGCTTTATGCACAAATTGAAGGAAATTTCCACCTCGATCCAAGGTGTTTTTTTATTGCCATTCCTAATACGTTGAAAAAAGACCATCAACCAGAAGCAACGGAGTTCGTTGCTTGTGTGTGAACGTCTGAGTCGAGTTCAAAGATGCCTATGCAACATTGAGTGTGTGATTTAAATATCTAATCTATAAGGTCACCAGCATCGGGCGATCGCGTTTATGGGATTTCAGGAATAGTGCTAGCGATCGCCTTGGGGATCACGAACAGTAACCCACTTACTCATTTACTTTTTTTACTGACTATGAAGCATCGAGACTGGCTTCGCCTTCGGGAGGAAGGCGAGAACCTTTGTGCTATCCTCCGACAGCAAGGCTATCAATGCCTTAAACAAAACCGCCGCCTATCTTGGCAAGTCATCAAAGAAGGCAAACCTTACATTTTGACTTGGTTACCGGCACCCGTGGAAGATTGGACTATCCTTCCTAATGATACTAGCCCAGCATGGCAGCGGCTGGTATCGATTGTGCAAAATGGTTTGACATTGAGGAAGGGAGAAACAACATCCCAACGAACTCAACCTCTACTAAACTTGACTCGTCCTTGGGCAATTGTTCGACTCCTACCCAATTGTCAAAGGTGTACCATAGCTCGGTTCTTTAATCGTCAAGATGCCCAGGATCACCTCAGAGCTTTGAATCGGTTTATCCCCAATTCTGAGTTTGAAGTTATCTTCGAGGCTCCGGAGATTGAGGATGATGAACCGGATAAAGCATGACAGCCAAAAAATATTTTCTTTGTATTCAACCAATCAGCTAGCTCGACGAGCGGTACGAAAACTCCCATTGCCATCCCTAAGCTGTTCGGCATTTAAACCTTAATGTCAAGAAATGCGAAATCATTTTAGTGTGAGCATCTTGCTCACTACCCATTCCCAATTTCTAATTTCCCCAACCATATTTGCGAAACTTAAACAGTTTCATCAATTCTCGTTGCACTTTCTGATAAAGGGGCATTTTTTCGGATTCAATGGAAGCGTAAACTTTTGCACCCGGTATCAAGCGTTGCTCAGAATTATTGATCAAAGCTCTAACTTTTAGTAGCTGTTTCTGTTGAGCGGGATCTGGCTGCATCACTAATTCCATCTTTTCTAAGCGAGTTGTGTAAGATGGTAGTCCAGGTTCTAGGGGACGGAAGGTTACTTTAGCTCCATCTTTTACAATATCAGAGTCAGTTTGAGGAACTTCAATAATGGCGACAAGATGACTTAAATCGGCAATCTCCAAAATCGGTTCTCCCGCAGGCATTTTTCGACCTAGGAGTTTGTGGAAATCTGGGGTAATAATAAATCCCGTTTGTTTGGCTTTCAATATTTGATGATTTTGTTGTTTATTTTGTCGTCTTTCTAGTTCCGTTTTTAAGGTGTTGAGTAATGGTTGTTGGCTGGTAACTCCTTTACGAGCAGCGGATAACTCTACAGTAGCCGTTTGACGGGTAGCGGCTAGAGTATGGAGTTCGTTTTGCAGGTCGGCTAATTCCTCTTGTTTTTTATTAGTTACGATTTTAATCTCAGCTTGTTTTGCACCAATTTGTTGTTTAATTTGGCTGATTTCGCTTGCTTTTGTGGCAATTTCACTAATAAGATGGGATTCTCTATCTTGCATATCTTCTAAGATATTGAGGGCGAGAACACCTTGGGTAACTAAATCTTGATATCGGCTAATGCGTTCTTGAGTTCTGGCTAAGGTTTCAGTTATTCCTGCTATCTGGCTGCGTACCCCAGTAATTGTGCTTTGCAGGGCGGCAATCTCTTGGTTGAGTTTTTCAACTTCGGGGAGGTGGGGAAATTCTTGCTGAAGTTGTTGGATTTGCTGGGTTATTAAGGATTCTTTGACGGATGTTTCATTTATTTTGGCTGAGAGGGTGTTGAGTTGAAATGAGGCAGATTTATAGTTAGAAATTGCTTCGTCAAATTCAGATTGGGATTGGGCAATTTCTACATCCATATCCTCAGTAGAGATAATTGCAATCGCTTGATTGACTTGGACTTGTTGATTGGGTTGTACTAGAAGTTCAGTCAGGGTTCCGGGAACTTCTGTGTAAACGATTTGATGAGAATTGGGTGCGGGTTCTAACTGTGCTTCTGCATTAACTGAGTTGGAAACAGGAATTTGACTGATTAAGCCTAAGCCAAGTACGACGATACCGATACCTAAGAGGTGTTTGTAAGGAAATGAGGTGGAAGTATTTCGGGTTGGATTTGTTTGCTGACGAGGTGATCCCCCAATCAGCGTTTCTGGTTCAGTGGGTGGGGGTGATTCCTCAGCAGGAGGTGTTGGTGGAACAACTCGCAAAGGAGAGGTGGCATTATTGAGGGAGTTTTTGGTATTAGGTTGAGATGTCATCAGCTTTAAGTATTTATGAATCGGTTAAGTCAAAATGTATGTAAATTTTATATTCGCTGTTGTCGTTTACCTATTGCCTGTTGCCACTGAACTCTTTCTAGGAAAATAGAAGTAAATTGCCCAGATAAGCAAGAGGAGGAAAGCAGTAGTGGGGATATTTAGGAGAATCCAGTCGGTTATTCTCAAGAAGAGAAACCCGAAGACGAACCAGATATAAGCAAGACTTAAGGGAGCATAAGCGGCGAGAATCCAGGAATCCCTCCGGGTTTCGTTAATGGGTTTACCTGTAAGTAGGTGAGCGTAAAAGCTAAAAGCACGGTTACGAAGATTGTTAATTCCTGTTATAGCGACAGCGAGGTAATAGCCATCGAATTTGGCTAGGGGATTGAGATTTAGGGCAATGGTAAATAGACTGGCTATCATGAGTAAATAACTGGTAGTATGGAGCCAATTCCCTGTGGTGGAGAGGTTCCACAACCATAGGGCGATGGCGGCGAGGGTGATTTGGACGAGGATACCTGCGCCAACGACTAGAATTCTTTGCCAGCGTGACAAGCAATAAGAATCGGTGGTATTGGTATAGGCAGCCGGAAACAGGCACATAAACAGGAACCCCATTTCAGGAACAATGCCGCCATACTGTTTTAAGGTGAAGGCATGACCCAGTTCGTGAAGGGTGACGACTAAGGCGGTAAGTAGGATGAAGGGAATAATTAGGGAAGCGCTGTAGTGTTGCCAAAGTTGTTGACCTTGGTAGAGAATTTCTAGGTGTTGGTGGAGTCCAAGAACGAGGAAAAAGGCTAAAAATAAGCAGAGGAAAAAGGCGAAGGGGCGACTCCACAAAAAGTGCAGTTTGTCAATGTGTTGAGTTAGCCAGGGGTCAGGGTTGAATAGGGAAACTTTGAAAAATAATAGCTGTAAGGGGGTGAATTTACGCCGACGGGGTTTGGGGGGTTGTGTCCCTTCCAGCATGGCGGTGGCGGTGAGGAGTTGCAGCAGGTAGCGAAGTTTGGGGTTACTGATTTGTTTGGGAGGGAGTGTGGCGAGTTGGTCGATAATGACTTTATCGTGAGGGCTGACTTGGAGAAAGGTGAGAATGGGGATATCTTTCTGTAACAGTCCGCGATGGGTTCCGGCTACTGGGTTGCGGAGAATCCAGTAGTCTTCAGGGTGGTACAGCCAATAGACACCAGATTTGAGGCGAGGAGAGTGGGGATTGGGGATTGAGGATGGAGATGTGTATTGCGGCTGATTGGCTTTCCGGTTCTCTTGGGTTTCATCGAATGCCAAAATCTTGTGACTAATGAGCTTTTGCAGTAAGTTGACAACTAAGTTTGGGTCAGCGTTGGGGAATTCTTGCTGAACGAATTGTTGGATTTGTCTAACTGTATATTGTCCAGTAAAGTAACGTAGAGTGTAGCCTTCGATAGGGGAGAAGCGGAATTTCTCTTGACCTTCTATGGCTCTAAGGATAATGTTATTGGAATCTCGCACTTTTGCTAAAGTCCAGTATTGGGTTAGGTCTGGACAAAGCAAATCCTGATAATTTTCCTGGGTTAGGGAATCTTTGAGAGTCATAACTGAATTAATAGTTCTGTCGAACTGGTGTAAAGGTTAATAATGGAGAGCAATCTTCATTTTGTTAACTGCGAAGCGATCGCTCTCCATATACTCCTTGTGAATACCGACAACACTTATTGATTGCAGGTACTTGACTTGATCACTCTCAAGACTGATTTACTGTGAACCAAATTTCTCCTTGATCCGAGTCACCCCCTCCACGGGAATAAAGTGACCGTCCCTTATATCCAGTGAGATCACCACTGACGCGACCAGTACGTAAATCATAGGTAATATTGATGTCCCTGTTACCTGATTTCGGATCGATATCAATGTGATCATCAGGATTGAACAAGAAGAAAAAGTTGTCTTGGTCGTAAAGTTGAATAGCGATGGGGACAGTCGTGCCGTTGATATACCGACTGTAACTCCAATTACTAGGACTGTAATCATTGTCATTATTGTTCGTCGGACTACGCCACTGGTTACTACCAATAGAGATACGGCTATAGAAATCAGAACCACCAACTGATAAGGGATCGAAGTCACCTTTAACACGATTAACTTTGACAGTTACTGTCGCACCTTTAGTATTATTGATTCTGACATCATCGTAATCATCCAACTTGCCAGTATTACGATTGTTGGATTCATTGGTTTCTGCCACTTCTTTATTCGCATCAACAATCATACCGATGTAGTAGGTATCATCTCCACTCCAATAAGAGTCTCCCAAACTTGGCAACCTTAAGCGTTTGGTTAAGGTTGACGTGCTGCTATTCCCAACGACATTATTAATGCTGTAGCTACCTAGATAGCGATCATGAGGACTCAGACCACTAATATCGGTATTTTTTGAGAGGTAGAATTTAACATCAAAGTCTCCGGAAGAGTTAACCTCGGTATTTTGAATTCTGAAATCAACATCGAAGTAATCTCCAGCTTTTAGGGGTTCTGGGTTCACATTCAAGTACTGACCAGAGAGATCCACTAGCTTAGTATTGTTAATAGGATTTTGACTCCAATAGGCTTGATTAGCACCATCCTCAAGAACTAAATACATGGTCTTTCCAGATTGATCAGCAAAATCCTGAATCCAGCTATTACCGGAACGGTAAGCACCTTTTGCTGGATTTTTTGGATAAATCTCTTGACTGAAACCGTCGATCTTATTGTAAGCTTCCTGGAATAAATGTGGAGCGCGTGACCCATAACCTACGCCCAGAAGTTGAGCTTCGGTCAGAGTTGAGGTTTCTCTAACAAAGTAGACATATAGTGGCAAGTCTGCTGGGGAGGTTGTGTATCCACGATTAGGTTGTGTAGGCTTCCCATTTCTAAGTAAAAAGTAGTCTTGCACCATTTCTGCCTGCCTTTCCCGACCAAACCATGAGTCTAGAAGACCTTTACCATTATTTTTTAATTGTCTAAGTTTGCTTGATCCGCCATATAGATAATCACCTCCTTTAGAAAAATCAACACTATTGCTCTGATATTGCCATACGTGAACCATCTCATGGACAAAAATATCATCAGTAACTATTTCCTTGGGAAAGGCAATAAAGTTGCCTTTCGTTGTAGCATTTGCTCCTTTGCTTGTTCCTCGTGAATTGGTTTCTAATCGAACAACACTGTAGTCAATTGATCCGCCAAATACACTTCTCGCCCAATTAATTTCTTGAGGTTTTAGTGGACGACTATTGAAGTAGTAAAATTCAATAACTGTGTCATATATTTCACGAAAACCTAGAAGCTCTCCCACATAAATTAGATTGCGTCCTAACCATTTACCGAACTCTTCCCAGGTTTTTGCTTTCCCTAACGATTTCCACCATGACACTGCCCAGGGCTTAAAGCTTTTAACAGCTTCCCACAAGCCTTGAACAACTCTTGCTACCCGCTTTGGTAGTTGATTAATCCAGTGTCCGACCCGGTGATAAATTCCCTGGAGTTTATACCAGAGTTGGCGACTAACCCATTTTATGCCATTCCAAATAGGACGAACAATCTTCTTGATCAAGTTACCAATTTGACTAAAAATTTTGAATTTGCCCAGAAACTTGCTGATAGGACTCAGAAGACGACTGCCGATCTGTTTACCAAGTTTTTTAATACCTCCCCAGATTGTGCTAATTCCCTTCTTGATGCCGCTAGTAACTTTATTAACAACCTTTTTGACTCCGCTAACAACCTTATTAACACCCTTCTTGATAGCCTTACCAACTTTTTTGAATGCTCGCTTGAACCAACCCCAACCCGCAGCCCGTTCAGAGGTAAGTTGAGCATCAGGGCTATTGGGATTAGATGGAGTATAAGGAACTGGTTCCTGCTCTAAGCGATTTGGTGTTGTTACAGCAGCTAAACTGACAGCCGCTGTCAAATCCAGCAATCCTGAACCTGTTTCAGCATCACATCCAGACGTGTTTAAGTCTATGGCAGTTGACTTGAGAATTTCAATGACTTGCTGATAGCTTAGGTCAGGATTCGCCGCCCAAATCTGAGAGACTGCCCCGGTAACCTTTGCCGTAGCTACCGATGTTCCTGCCATAATACCAAAACCATTCTTCACGGTAGAGATAGCCGGACTTTCGTCTGAGCCTCCTGAAGCAAGAATATCTAGGCTCTCTCCATAGTTAGAATAGGAAGCTCGTTCAATATCATCAATTAATTCTGTATTTACAATCTCTTCAATTTGAGACTCCAGCAGATCTGTGGCACCTACTGTGATGATGTTATCGAATTCCCGCGAAGCCTGCCCCAAAGCAGAAATACTTCCACCTTGGTTTCCTGCTGCCACTACAAGAAGCACTCCATTTTGACGGGCATACTCAATCGCTGCACGCTCATAGTTTGTTAATTCAAAACGGGTAGTCTCACTGCCATCTGGATTAGTTTTAATTAGATCGAAACTGAGATTAACCACCGCATTCGGTTGATTAGATGCTTTGGTTGCATCGACAAACTCAATTAAGGAATCTGCCCACTGACCAGAACCAACCGCCCGTCCCACCCAGAGAGGTGCATTATCGTTTACTCCATTAATGCCAATGTTATTATCTTGGGTCGCACCAATCAAACCTAGAATATGAGTGCCATGTTCATCACCTTCATTCTTTTGCAATAAAGGATTATTATCCCCATCAATGAAATCTCGTCCTAAGATAATTCGTGAATAGTCAATATCTGGGTTATTACTGCCCAGTCCCGTGTCAATAATACCGATTAACGGTTGGTTATGGGAAGGGAATTCAAACCCATTGGACTCTGTTGGCTCTAAAGGATTTTCCGTGCCGATAAAGTTCAGTGAACCCAATATAGTTTCATCTTCTTCTGAATCAGCAGCTACCTCTACCAGCAAGTCATCCATCAGCGATCGCAGTTCTTGAGTATCAACCTCTGTCGCAATATCAGTTTTAACTTCTGCGAACAAATCTTCTAACTCTTGGAAAGCTGTACTGATATCGTTTGGCAATTCTGATACTTCATCTGCGATCGCCATTTTTAGTTCATCCAGATCCCCTTTGAGTTGATCGATTCCCTGGTTGAGTTCCTCCGGTATTTGAATTAGTTCATCTAGCTCTTGAGGGTATACCTCACTTAGTTCTGCAAGTTTTCCGTCTAGCGTAGTTTCAAAATTACTCAGGGCATTCTCTAAATCTTGAGGCAATATGTCAGAAAAATCTTCAAATGTTCGCTTCAATTCATCAGGCAAACCCGTAATCTCTTGTTCTAAAATAGTGGTTAATTTTTCTTCTGCAACATTAACATCCTCTGGTAGTTTAGCCAAAGCATTATCGAGAATGTTTTCGGGACTTTCCAAGGCAAGGTCTAATTTTTCTGGGAAAGAATCAATTTCTGTTTTTTCAATCTGGTCGAACTGATCTAGCCCATTGTCGATCTCCTCAAACAACTCTGTCTGTAAGTTGTCTAACTCCACTTCAAATACAGATTCTTCTGTATAGTTGATTAAATCTCGCCCTAGTTTGCTTTCTCGCCAATCGTCACCTTCAATGACATCATCTAAATCTACTGCTTCTCCAGTAGCACCTCTGACCTGGAAAATTAAATCGTTATAATCTAGGTCTGACCCCGTATCAACCCGCCAGTCTTCCATCACGAACGTATTACCATCCCCTGTCACATCGGCAATTTGCCCAACATGAAATGCATCATCTGGGTTAGCCGTTGCTAAAGAGAACAATGGACGTACTACACCCTCAATTTCGGGGTTATCAAAAACCTGCTGCACTTGACCATTGGGTACTAACATAAAGCCAAACTTATCCCCAGGGCGCATCACAAATGACTTCGCACCGAGATAGTCCCCAGCATTTTGATCGCTTTCCCCAAGCTGTCCACTAAATTTTGCTCCTTCTGTTTGATCAGAAATGACAATGTGACCTAATTCAGAATTACTTAAAGCACGACTACTGGCTTCCAAGATAAAGTCTTCTGAACCCGGTTCAAACTGATCCATCCCCTCTAAACTGAAGATGGCTAATTCTCCTTTGTAGCTACCGCCATCAAAGAGAAAGTCAACTTGAACTTGGCCGCTGTCACCAACTGTGAAAACTCCAGATTCAAAGGTGGGATTAGGGTTCTCTAATGTAACTACGTTTAGCGGTTTTTCTATTTCAGATACCTCCTCGGCGATAAAAGGAATCTCCTCTAATTCTTCATCTGGAATAGAATTGTCCAGAATACTGTCAGGCAAGATATCATCAATCTCTGGGATAGGCACTTGATCCAATGGGTCAGAGGATAGTTCAACTCCCGCTATATCAGGGGTATCATCCATACTATCCACCAGACCACTGGGAGTTAAAATGGGTTCTAGTACAAAGGTTTCTCTCTGTACTTTGGCTTGAGTTGATTGAGGTTGGAATCCCTTTGCAGATGGACGCTTTTTGGAGAAGAAATTGAGTATATGCACGATAAACACACCTTATTCAATACAGTAAATACAGTCAAAAGTTCTCTGGGTTGAAATTTTTACAAGTTCTCTAAAATCTGAGTCAGGATTTGCGGAATGTGGGTTAGATAACAGCGAAATCCCAAAAGGAGAGAGTATCAGATTGCACCGCAACCAATGAGGTTAATAATTCCCCATTCTCTTGGATGCGAATTTCAGTATTTTCAGCATTGTTACCGCTACCTTGAGTAATTGTTAGATCCTCAAAGGTTAAACCATTGGCTAATCCGAGATAATCAAACCCAACCGTAAAGTCAAAGATGGTGTCCTCTCCCATACCAGCCTCTAGTACGAACATATCCCGACCCGTACCGCTATAGAGTAGATCTTGACCTAGACCACCGTTGAGAATATTGTCACCCTCACCTGCGTAGAGTTGGTCGTTTCCATTACCACCGATGAGTTCGTCATTCCCAGTATTGCCGTAGAGGGTATCGTCCCCATCGCCACCTTCAAGGTAATCATCTCCGGCTTGTCCAAACAGGATATCGATTCCATTTCCACCGACTAGGTAGTCGTTACCAGCGCCAGCATCAATTGTATCGTTACCCTCTTGACCTTGGAGATAGTCGTCTCCGTCACCACCTGTGAGTTGGTCATCACCTAAACCGCCTTCGAGATAGTCATTACCAACGCCAGCATCAATAGTATCATCGCCATCTTGACCGTAAAGCTGATCATTGCCATCACCACCTGCAAGTTGGTCATCGCCGAAACCGCCTTCTAAATAGTCATCACCTAGACCAGCATCGATAATATCGTTACCCTCTTCACCGTAGAGAAGATCATTACCATCACCACCGCTGAGTTGGTCGTTGTTGGCTCCACCATAGAGGTTATCATTGCCAGCATCTCCATTGAGGATGTCTTCCCCATCTTGACCGTAGAGATAATCGTTACCATCACCACCTGTGAGTTGGTCGTTACCTAAACCACCTTCGAGGTAGTCATTACCAACGCCAGCATTGATAGTATCATCGCCATCTTGACCGTAAAGCTGATCATTGCCATCGCCACCGATGAGTTGGTCATTTCCTGAACCCGCATCTAGGTAATCATTTCCTGATTGTCCTAAGAGTTTATCGGCGTCATCGCCACCCCAGAGGAAATCATCACCAGTGCCGCCATCAAGGTAATCGCGACCTTGTTGACCGTAAAGTTGGTCATCCCCATCACCGGCTTCGAGTCGGTCGTCACCGATACCGCCATCCAGGTAATCCTGACCCTGTTGACCGTAAAGGCGATCGCTTCCTTGTTTACCATAGATGAAATCGTCTCCTAATCCACCATCGAGGAAGTCGTGACCGTCTTCGCCATCAAGGGTATCATAGCCTTCCTGACCATAGATGCGATCGTTCCCCTGGTTCCCATAGAGTTCGTCGTTGTCTAACCCGCCATCCAGATAGTCATCTCCTGTGCCACCCTTGAGGATATCTTCGCCTTGTTGACCGTAAAGGCGATCCTTTCCTTCACCACCGTCTAATTGGTCGTCACCTTTACCGCCATCGAGGTAATCATTTCCGGCTTGTCCTAAGAGGATATCATTATGATCGCCTCCCCAAAGGGAATCATTTCCGGTTTCGCCATCAAGGGTATCTTTACCCTGTTGACCATAGAGTTGGTCATTCCCGTCGCCACCTGTAAGTTGGTCATGACCCTTACCCCCATCTAAGAGGTCATTTCCGGCATTTCCATTAAGGGTATCATTGCCGTTGTCACCATAGAGTCGGTCATTTCCCTCTTCGCCTGTGAGTTGGTCATTTCCGTTACCCCCGTCGAGGTAATCGTTTCCGGTATTTCCATTCAGGGTATCATTACCGTTTTGACCATAGAGTTGGTCATCTCCATCACCACCACTGAGGATGTCATCACTGTTCCCGCCATCAAGTAAGTCATCCCCGATTCCGCCACTCAGGGTATCTGCACCAGATTGACTGTAGAGTTGGTCGTTCCCCTCACCACCAGTGAGTTGGTCATCTCCTACGCCACCTTCAAGGTAATCGTTACCAGCATTACCGTCTAAGGTATCGTTTCCTTTGTGTCCATACAGTTGATCATTGCCATCACCGCCATCAAGGAAGTCATCGCCTGCTTGACCTTTGAGGAGATCTTCTCCAGCTTGTCCGTAAAGTGTATCATTCCCATCACCTGCAAATAAGCGATCGCTCCCATCACCCCCATCAAGTACGTCGTCTCCTGCTTTTGCGTAAATTAGGTCATCGCCAGCTAATCCACTCAGGGTATTATTGATACTATTGCCGATGAGTAAGTCTTCGTAGTCTGAGCCTTCCAGGTTTTCAATAGCTTCGATGCGATCGCCTTTGGCATCTCCTACCCAGCCTTTCCCGGTGGTGAGGCTAACGGCGACACGGGAGGCGGCGGTGAAATAGGAGGCGGTATCGTTTCCTTCGCCACCATTGAGGCTATCTGCATCCTTACCACCAACTAGGAAGTCGTTACCGTTTTCTGCGAATAGGGTATCTTGACCTTCTTCACCGAAGATGATATCGTCGCCATTTCTGGCTTCTACCCAGTCGTCCCCAGTTCCGGTAATGATGGTATTGGCATTAGCATCACCAATCAAGCGATCGCTGGAATTGGAACCAATGACATTTTCTACATTATATAGTTGGTCGCTGTTACCCCAACCATCGGTAGCTATTCCCTGCTCTAGGTTAACAGTAACAGCATTGGGATCTCGGCGGTAACTGATGGTATCTAGTCCGGCTCCACCATCTAGGATATCATTCCCAGAATTGCCAATTAAAACATCATTACCGCCTAATCCTTCTAGGTGGTTATTCTGAGCATTTCCGATGATTACATCGTCATCTTGGGAAGCCAGAATGTTTTCGATATTTCTGAGAATATCAGTAGTACCAAATCCATCGCTGGCTGTACCTGGGTTAATCGTAAATGCGGGTTCGATATCGGTGGGAATGGGGGTGGTGGAGAGGATGGTAGTGTGAAAAGATCCACCTGGATTGCTGTAGCTGTTAATTTCATCCAGGTTGATTACGACACTATTCAGGGAGTTGGTAAAGCTGACGGTATCGATATCATCACCGCCATCTAATACATCGTTTCCGGCTTCTCCCATGAGGAAATCATCACCAGCTTCACCATATAATTGGTCGTCACCCGCACCACCTTTAATACTATCGTTCCCGGCTCCAGCGGTAATATGATTAGCTTGGCTATCTCCAGTGATTTGGTCATCTAAGGCAGAACCGATAATATTTTCTATGTTCAAGAATGTATCGGTACTTCCGTAGCCATCAGTGGCTTGGTTTTCAGCTAAGTTTACAGTAACGGCACTGGGGTCATAATGGTAGCTGATGGTATCTATTCCTGCACCACCATCGATTGTATCGTTACCGCTATTGCCAATTAGTAAGTCATTGCCATCTAAACTTTGGATGGAATTGGCTTGGAGATTGCCGATGATGACATCATCAAATGGGGAACCAATGATGTTTTCTAAGTTTTTCAGGGTATCTGTCGTGTCAAAACCATCAGTAGCAGTACCGGATTGAATGGTAAAGTTGGGTTCGAGAGCGATGGGTAAAGTATTATCAGGATTTGAGTAACCGAGTACCTCGTCACTATTGACAATTACACCATTGGGGGAATTTTCGTAACTGACTGTATCTATCCCTTCGCCGCCATCAATTAGATCGTTTCCGGCTTCTCCCATGAGAAAATCGTTATCAGAGCCTCCATAAAGACTGTCGTCTCCAAAACCGCCTTTGATGGTGTCAATATCTTCACCTCCATCAATGGTGTCATTGCCTGCATCACCAGTAATTAAATCATCTCCGGCTTCACCGTGAATCTCATCGTTACCACTACCCCCATCAATGGTGTCGTTTCCTTCAGCGCCAGGTGCGGCAGGTGTGCGAACGTCAATAATGTCAAAGGAGGAATCCCCCCAAATAATGTCATTGCCTTCATCACCGTTAATGATGTCATGGTTTCCACCGCCGCCGATGATGTCGTCACCTGCGCCACCGGAAATTGTATCTTCTCCAGGATTACCACTGTCCCCACTTAGGAGATCGTTACCTGTGCCACCGTCAATTTGGTCGTTGTCTCCGCCACCGGTGATGTGGTCATTGCCTGTTCCTCCTAAGAGGGTATCATCGCCACCGCGACCGTGTACAATATCATTGCCATCGCGTCCCTCTAAGATATTGTCAGCATCATTTCCAATAATTTGGTTATCAAGGTTATTGCCATATCCATTGATGGCATCTGAACCGGACAAGATTAGATTCTCGAAATGATCGCCCAAAGTAAAGGTAACGCTTGATTCGACAGTATCATTACCCTCAGCAGCATTCTCGACAACCACATCAGCAGCACTATCAACAAAATAATAATCATCGCCTAATTTGCCTAACATGGTGTCGCTGCCTGAACCACCATCTAAGACATCATCGCCATCACCGGCATTAATGAAGTCATTTCCTACATAACCTCTAATGATATTATTCGCGTCATTGCCAATGAGAATGTTATCGAGATAATTTCCGAAAGCATCAATTGGATTATTACCTTTCAGGATGAGCTTACTTTCAGCTAAACCGGCAAGACTCGTACTGATATCAGAAATTACTGTATCGACAAATTGAGCCGATACGTGAAGTAGGATATCAGCCTTGGCTCCTGTTGCTCGGAATACTGCTGAGTTATATCCATCCGTTGCGACAAGTTCTGTGTTTGTGTTCTTACCAACCTCTTCATTTCCAGTAGCTATCCAAAAAAATTCTGGTTGACCATCAACACTATTCATTCCTAGAGCAAATGAACCAACTGCATCATCGGCTGAATCACCGATAGCTTTATAAAGACCATATCCGCCTGTAGCTAAATCTTGGATTGCTGATAAGCCAAGCTTAGGATTGTTTGTGACAATTGCGGAAATACCTTTGACAACTCCTACAACTATATTGGCTATTGCTTTAAAGATATCCCAATTGAAATCATCTTCGCCAATCGTGACAGACAATCCAGCACTGTCATTCATTCCCAAAGAAAAATTGTTTAGCTCAATATCACTTAAGCTCTCTTTATTTTCAGTATCTCTATCAACCTTTTGCCTTTCAATTTCGCCACCCGATGAACTAGAACCCGTGGTAATAAAATAGAGTTCATCTGATGTTTCCAAGAACGTCTTCCAATCATTGTTATCGGTGGTATCGTTGACTTCAATTTTGTCAACGACAAGTTTTACATCGTACATTGTATTTTTCCTTGAACTCTACTTCGGTTGGATGACTATTTAGAATTCAGCCTTTTCAGATGCAAACGTTTTTCGGCAAAGTGTTTTGGCATCCAAAGTGGAAATTTGGGACATAGAAAACTCTGCCAATCCGTAAATAGGTTGGCTAAACGCTCAAAAATTAGAGAGTGAGTGGCAGGCGATCGCACATTCCGATCTGGACAATCGCCACACCCAATCTGTTATGTAAAGCTATAGGGTTGGCAAAGACACTTTTCGCAAAATCAATAAAAAATTTTTTTTCGCTCCACTTTACGAAAACCCCCATCCCCACCCCTATAACTTAGTAGTGCTGAATTAAGGCATCGATTAAACCCTATACTTGACTCAGACAATGACAAGTGGCATCCAATGCCTCTGCCACTTCGGTCAATTCACCATGAGTACATTAAACGAAATCCTCAAACAACTGGTCGCTGATGCTTGCACCCATCCCCCAGAAGGTGCGGCACGACAGCGGTGCATCCAAGAAATCTACCGCCAGGTGATGAAGTCCGGCAAACTCTGGAACGAAAACACGCCTTACTATGAAGATGCCCTCCAGGAAACATGGGAATACTGTTGCCAGCACTTGGAGGACTATGACCCAAATCTCAGTGCTGTGACAACTTGGATTGATCATTGCCTGAAGCGGACGCTGCGGAGATGGCGCGATCGCCAAAATCGAGAACAACAACGGCAAGCTAATCCCATTTCGACTGATAATGATACCCCAATTGACCCCCTTGACAATCTAGCCGCCAATCCAGGTTCCAGCCAAGCCCTACAAATGTGGCAGACAACCATGACCTGGGTACAAGATGATCCAGATGGGAAATTACAGCAAACCTGTTTCCGCAAGCGCCCTGAAATCAATGCCCAAGTTCTCTTCCTCAAACGCTTTCCCTCAGAAACTCCCTGGCAGGATATTGCCGATGAATTCAACCTCAATCCCGCCGAAGCCAAGGACTTACCTAAATTTTACAATCGCAACTGTCGCCCCCTCCTACGAGAATTTGGCGTTGCCCAAGGATACCTAGAAGAAAAGACCAAGTAACCATTAGACCTCTGGCAAAAGTAAAAATAAAATCTTTTTTCGTACCTTTTCCCTTAAAATACATTGCCTATTCCCCATTCCCTATTCCCCATTCCCGACTTCTGCAAGAAGTCTATTAACGATAACGAGGTAACAATGATGATTCAACCGATTCAAGCACAGGAGGATGTGGCTGTACCCATCTTAATTACTCACAAAGCGCGACAAATTGCCGATCAATTTGCTCAGGAGCAACCGGATGAAACCAAAGCCAAACAAGTCTATCGAAATACACTTGCTGTTTGTCTAGTCAACAACTATTTTAAAATCATTGGGATTCCATCTGATCCTTCCCACTGCGATAGTTGGAACCCTTTAATGCGGATGACCACTAATGTAGCAGATTTGGATGTGATGGGTAAAGGACGCATTGAATGTCGCCCCATTTCTGCCTTTGAGCGGGAGACGACTTCCGTATGCTATGTACCTACAGAAGTTCAGGATGAGCGCATTGCTTATATCGTGGTACAAATTGAACCCGAACAGTCAGAAGCCCTCATTCTCGGCTTTGTGGAGTACGTCGATAGTGAAGAACTGCCCTTACATCGTCTCCGTCCAATCTCTGATTTGCCCCTGTATCTCGACAATCTGACTGAACGATTCACCCAACTCACCCACTGGCTGCACGGTCAAATTGAAGCGGGCTGGCAAACCCTGGATGAAATTCTGGGCATCTCATTGATGAACTATGCATGGCGAAATACTCGTTCACTTGCAGCCGAAGCTACGACACCGAATTTATCTCCTGTGGTGCGAGGCAAAATTGTGGAAGTCCCGATTCAGCAGGGGATGGAACCGATTGTTTTAGTGACTGAACTCATGCCTAAGTCAGAGGTAGATTTAGGCATTGCACTCAAGATTTGTCCCCCAACCAAACAGGAATTCCTGCCTATCGGCTTGGAAATGACTGTCCTTGATGCAGTGGGTGAAGCGGTGATGCATACCCAAGCACGAGCTGAAAACCGCATGATTGAGCTAGGCTTTGACGCAGAACCAGGCGATCGCTTTTCTCTGCGAATCGAACTAGGAGATGTGACAATTAATGAGGCATTTGTGGTTTGAATTAGGCGAACTCCCATGAGTAAACTGGCGGTACTGGAACTGAGGGGCGACCTCAATCATCAGGGCTTTTATGTTACTCTGCGTATTGGTCAGGGTGATTTAGCTTCTAGTATTACCCTAGATCGCACACTCCCGCCTTCGACGCTTCTATCAGAGCATCTGACCCAGTGGCAGCAAGATTATCGACGCCTTTCAACTCCTAGCCGTGCCCTCAAGCCTTCCAAAATTAGAGTTAACGGTAAGATTGATCCGATAGAAGCCTGTTCAGAATCGGCTCAACGGTTGGAACAGCAGTTTCAGCGTTGGTTACGTTCTGACTCGTTTCGTGATATTGATTTACAACTGCGACAGGCGTTGATGCCTGATGAGTTGGTTCAGGTATTAATTCGCACGGCTAATGCTGAGGCTCAAGCTCTCCCCTGGCATTTGTGGGACTTCATTGAACAATATCCTAAAGCAGAAGTTGCCTTGAGTAGTCTGGGTTCATCTCCCTGTTCTGGTAAGAGGAATTCAGCGGCTTCAGAGCCGAATCAGGTGAACATTTTGGCAGTGTTAGGCGATCGCACCAATATCGATGTGGAGAGTGATCAGCAAACCTTAAATGAGTTACCTGGAGCCAAGGTGGAATTTCTGCCGGAACCGACTCACCAAGAACTCCATGATAAGTTATATGAAAAATCCTGGCATATTCTATTTTTTGCGGGACACAGTGAGACTCAAGCCAAGAGACAGGGGATACTGCGGCTCAACTCCACGACTCATCTAACCATTGATCAGGTGCGGTATGGGGTACAAAGAGCGATCGCAAATGGTCTACAATTGGCGATTTTTAATTCTTGTGATGGGTTGGGGTTAGCTCAGGCGCTGGCAGATTTGCAATTACCTCATATTATCGTCATGCGAGAAGTTGTGCCGGATTGTGTAGCCCAGCAATTTCTGAAGTATTTTCTACAGGAGTTTTCTCAAGGTCAGTCATTGCATCTCGCCCAACGGGAAGCACGGCAACGGTTACTGGGTATGGAGAAAGTCTATCCCTGCGCCAGTTGGTTGCCTGTAATATTCCAGCCGTCTGCGGCAAAACCATTGAGTTGGTTGGATTTGATCAAGCCAGAGGATGAAGGCATCTTTGATCAAACCGTTGCAGTTCCCACCCAAAAAGCTCAAACCTTTTCCCTAGGGGTGAAGCTGGGGACTGCATTTGTTTGCGGTGCGCTGGTATCAAGTGTGGTGGTGGGAATAAGAGCGCTGGGATGGCTTCAAGGATGGGAACTTAAAGCGTTTGATCATCTTATCCGGGTTCGACCCGGACAATCTATTCCAGATCATCGAATTTTGGTGGTAGCGATTGGAGAGGAGGATATTCAGTATCAGCGTAATCAAGGGATGGAGATGGAGGGGTCTTTATCTGATGAAGCATTGCTGGCACTACTGCAAAAGTTTTCACCTCATCAACCTAGTGTGATTGGCTTGGATATTATTCACGATTTTCCCTTCATCCCAGAGTTGCAATCTCACCTGAAAGAACAGAAGTTAATTGCAATCTGTCAAGCTAAAAGCTTTACCAGCGATCTTCCAGGAGTCAAGCCACCTACTTCCGATTTTCCGGTTGAGCAGTTAGGGTTTAATAATGTTCCTCTTGATCGTGATGGTGTCATTCGACGCCAGTTTTTAGGTATGCCGTCTGATGAATATTGCCCAACCCAACAATCTTTTGGTTTTCGTATTGCTCAAAACTATCTGGAAAATAGTCATGGCATCAAAAAGGAGTGGATAACAGTATCCCCTCACAGAAATAAAAGGATTCAGCTCGGTTCACAGACTTTTGGGCGTCTTGAAGGTCATGCAGGGGGTTATCAACTATCTCAAGGTGATGCTGGTGGTTATCAGGTGTTGGTTGATTACCAGGCAGTTCGTCCAAAACAAGTCAATTTAAGGGAAATCTTAAGCGGTTCCCTAGACTCTCAACTAGCAGGATTGGTTCGCGATCGCATTATTTTGATTGGCGTCGTCAATCCCAATATCGATACTCATTTAACCCCTTACAGCAAAGGACTTCAAGCCGAAGCAATGCCGGGAGTGGTTGTGCAAGCCCAGATGATTAGCCAAATCATTAGCGCTGCACTTGGAGAACGTCCTCTACTATCCTGGTGGGCTGAATGGGCAGAACTGCTGTGGATTGGGAGTTGGGCCTGGGTGGGAGCAATTGTTGTGGTAGGAGGGCGATCGCTTTATATACAAATGGTCGGAGTATTAATTAGTTTAATTTTACTTTGGGGTGTATGTCTATTTCTGCTTGTTCAGGGATGGTGGGTGCCTCTGGTTCCTTCAGCACTAGCATTGGGGATAACTGCGGTTAGCGTCTTGGGTTTGTACCATCTGTACAGTGACGAATGATATGACATAATGGACATTAATGTTGTTATGTAAAAATCTCGTTATACCTACTTTACAGCTATTTTATCAAAAGAGGCTTAGAGTCCAGACAAATAACTCTCGAATACCATTAAAAATTAATACTCTAGATGGTTGTTCGGATAGACTCTTAACAAATACTGATAATAACGAAACAATGAGTAACGAAATTTGCCATCCAAAATATGAAGAATATGGAATAATCCAGTGGAGCAATAGTCGTACAATTGTTGTATTTTCCGTATTGATTATCAATGGATCTCGATTAGCGAAAACACGTCGTGAAGCGGAATTTATCCTTTGGTTAGCGCAAAGAGAGCAAGATGTATTTGGACTAGGAATGGTTGGCTTTGACTTAGGGGATTTGCCCTGGTCATTGGATGATTTTGAAAAAGAGAAAATCTTTTTACTAAAAGTAATAGAATCTGCAAAAGAAGAACTTGGTTGCGGTGTAGTGAAATTGGGTACTCATCCAGAAGTATTGCGCGGCGACCTAGAGGACTTGCGAATGTTGATTTTAAATTTTACAGATGAGGATCTAAGAACTGCATATCTCTTAAAAGAAGAATTAAAAGATATAGGAGGCAGAGGTTTACCAGTAGAAATGCCACCGCAGTTAGAAAAATGTAAAATTCATCGAGTATTACTAACACAGTATGGTTGCTATGTTTGTAATAATTTATCATAATAGATGTGTCTAACTGTCCCAAATATGGGTATTATTTCGATAGCGGTTACTAAGGAAGAGTATATGGAGGAGACTTACATAAGATTGAACCCAAAGAATTGGGTAAACTAGATGCAACAAGCGTTATTGATGCTCTCCCTGGGATGGCTAAACCTATCAAGGTAGTACAGTACAGTTTGTTTGAAAGCGGATTATCAATGTTAAAACAGATTAAAACTTACACTTTTTTGGTAATATTTTATTGAATTGATATTAGAAATTATGCGGTTAAGACTCTCTGTTCAATCCTTATCATCTCACTTATCGGTAAGTCTGATATCAGCCTTGATATTCATGCCAGTTGCCAAAGCTTTTCCCCCTAATCACAGTTCATCAACACCTGTCATGATGGCTTCAGAATCAGGCAATGAAGATGGTGATTGGGGCGAACCGCATACGGGAAGTCAAACAGGAACAGGACAGAGAAATGACTGTCCTGATGTGAATGGTTCTCTAACAGCACTGATGCCTAAAACCAACTGGGGAAAAACGGTTTCTCAATCCCCAACGTTTTGGTTTTATGTACCTTACTCTTCAGAACAGATTGCCGTTGGCAAATTTGTGCTACAAAATGAACAGGGCATTAATCAGATTGAACCGATTCAATTTACCCTCCCTGAAACACCTAGCTTTGTCAGTTTTACTCTACCTGAAACGGCTCCTCTACTAGAGGTTGGACTTGATTATTATTGGGCATTTGAACTTTACTGCCATCCTAAAAGTCGTACTCCTATCTATGTTGAGGGCTGGATACAACGGGGTATTGCCAATAGCAATATGGGGAATCAAGGTGATGTTGAAGCTAACCAAATTTATCAAGTTTATTGGAAAGACAGGATTTGGTTTGATGCGGTTAATGAGTTAACTCAACAACGGTTAAAGCAACCTACGGATAGGGCTTTAGAAGCTGAATGGCTCAGATTACTGCAAGATGCTGGACTAGACACTGAGCAACTGCCAACCGAACCCATTTTGGGAACAGTCGTTATAGAATAAGTTGTGGAGTAAGGCAATAGATAACCTCATTTGATGGACTAACATTACACAAAATAAACCGATAAAATTAGAGGCTCGCATCCCCTACTACGAACCCAGCCGACTAAAGCCAATTTCCTACTAATATATAGGGTGACCAATAGTAAGGAAAATCCCAGTTTTTCAATCGTTCAGCACCGACTTTCCATAAATTGATTTGCGCTCGATGCAAAGCTTCAGCTCGACTCATTTTGGGATTTTGTACCAGTTGTCGATAGAATTCTTCCATAACCGTAGCCGCCGATGCGTCGTCCACAGTCCAGAGTGTGGCGAGAGTGCTTCTTGCGCCTGCTCGAACCGTCAATCCGGCTAATCCTAATGTGGCTCGATTATCTCCGGTTGCTGTCTGACAAGCACTCAATACTAAAAGTTCAATAATGCTGCCTTCAATATCACTGCTTCTCAAGAGATTATCTAAGTCTTCGGCAAAGAGTGGATCATCTGATAACGCAATAAATGTTCTTGAGAAATCAGAGCTAAAAACCCCGTGACTGGCAAGGTGTAGGATGGAAAAGTTATCATCTTGCAGTTGATGTTCTAGATTCGCTTTTGTGAATGTTTCATTGAATAAAACCTTTACCTTCGTAGGTAGAGATTGAATAGCGTTCAGCTCTTTTTGTACATTTTTGAGTGGGGATAAGTTACTCTCTTGAAAGGGATGCTCCAGGGCTTCAGTTGAGCCTGCTGTCAAGATTTTGGGCGGGTGGGTTAGGGGTTTAGGTTCAATCAACTGCAAACTGGGTGCCACTGCACTGGCGTACCGTTCCAGTAAATATCTTTGCCGCTGGCTATCCCACAAAGCAGACATTGGGATGTTTCTTAATCCGCCATCTAACACAAAGACTAAGGTTTTGATGGGGCTATCTTCCAGTTTGGTATTCGCTTCTAAAATGGATTCAAAGGGACGAATTAATAGGTCATAAAGCTGACTCATATCCTGTTGAACTGAACGCCAACTTCTAGGTACGGGAAGATGAGCATAGAGTCGATTGATCATCGATTCAATGTCTGATTTGGGGAGTTGCACACGATGAGGCTGGAGGGGCTGGTTCGGTAACTGAAGAATAACCTCCAAGCGATCATCCAGAATAATCGGATATAAAATGGCGGCATTTGGGTCAATGAGGTGTTGGCTAATCTGAACAGGATCAATATTACAACCTAGATAATTCTCTAATTCAGCTAACTGCAAAGAATCAATGAGTTCAATCGCTTTGCTCAAATTCTTTTGGGTGGGATGAGGAGATGTCAGCAGTAAATCGACAAACTGTCGGTAAAGTGGCTCAACGTTATCTCTGAAGGAAAACTGAACATCGGAGTCGATGAAGAGTAGGTCTTTACGAACCTGTTCTAGTGTCTTAACTGCCTGATCATAGGTACGAATCGCATCAATTTCCTGGTTCTGTTCCTTGAGAATGCGACCGAGTTGCCACTCCCAACGATAGCGAATATCGGGAGCTTGAATTTCTTCTGAGAGAATAATGGCTTGATTGGTAATGGTTTGGCTATTATCCCATTGCTGAGTCTGTTCATACAAACGTCCCAATTGTCCCAGCGCGAGAGATTTTGCCCGACGATCTTGAAGTTGGTCAGCCTGTTGAATAGTACGGGTTAATCGTTGAGCTAGAGTTGATAGAAGTTCAGCACTTTGGGTATCAGGAGATTCCCGTATTATGTGCAGCTTGATCAGGCTATTGACGGCGTTGAGCTGAACTTCAATTCCTGAGCGGCTGAGAGGGAGTTCGGCAAATTGAGATTGCAGCGTGTTCCATAATTCCCAAACATCATTCCACTGACTCGGTGGTAAATTTTCTATGCTTTTGATCGTGACAAGCAAACTGAGTAAGTTGGCATTTGCCTGAACACGGGGCAATAGAGAGGTAGCTAACGTTGCTGCTTTTTGGTAATAGTCTAGGGCAGCAGTTTTGTGTTCATTGGCTTCATCAAGGTTAAGGGCTACGGCTCGTTCCCACTGGGCACGCTCTGTATTGCCTAAATCTAAAAGAATTGAGCTTTGAGTTGAATTGGGCGGGTTTGGAGATGAGGAAGGGGTGAGTTCTTGATGAGCGATCGCGAAACTCTGGTTTAATACCTTTTGGGACTCTTCTAAATTCCCAACTCGGCGAAAGGCATTACCCAGAGATTGCAGTGCGATCGCCTGAAGTTTTGGATCAGTCTGTTCCTGGGTTGTGCTTTGAACCTGTTTCAGGATTTTCTCAGCAGCAATACTAAAACCCAAAGATTGCAGTGCTTTGGCTTGATTAATTTGGCTACCGATGATTCCAGGAAAATGGTTAGCTGATTGGTAAGCAAGTGTGGCTTCTTTCCAGGCTTGCAGCGCTGCTTCCGATTGTCCCTGTCTCCAGGTGAGCCATCCTTGAGCATTTAGCGCTTTGGCGTAGTATTCCCAGTCAATGACTGAGCGGGAATCTGGAGTTTGCTGGTTAAAAAAATTCAGGCTTTGATTGAGAGTGGCTTCAGCTTCCTGCCATTGACCGAGATGTTGATAGGCTAGGGACAGGTTACTGAGGATAAAGGCTTGGTGTAACTTATCGTCTAAAAGAATATAGGCATTGAGAGCATTTTGCCAATTCGCGATCGCCTCTGTAAATCGTTCAGCTTGAAACTGTTCAATACCCGTTTTGAGCAGAGTTTGGGCTGATTGAGATTGAGCAATATTGGCAGGTGGGGATTCAGTCGCTTGAACTGAGGATAGGGGAGAATCCACAGATAGGTTCAACACAGTGATGCAACCGATGAGCGCCCAAAGCATCAGGGCGATTAATTTTCTGGTTCTGATTTGTCTTCTCATCAGGATAGCCCCCTTCATCGCGACTGACAGCTATAGCATTAGGCACTCATGTTAGGATGAATGGCACTGACTTAAGCATGAGGGAATCGCTAAGACCTTTGATATACCGTAGGGTGGGCATTGCCCACCAGCATACCAGTCAGTGACATTGATGTTAGGATATCAGTTTATCCCAATAGGCAACAGCAAAAAAGTCCTAACCTGTCTGGGTCATGCTATAAAGCGTTACAGAATCAGAATTTTCTGCTAAAACTCATCAATGTGGTAATTCTGATGAAAACCCCTTTCCTAAACATTTTCACAACTTTTGCCCTGTACTAAGCTCCCCAACAGCCCTTGTGATCGCAAGCTCTTAAAAATCAGTGATGCATTCAGTTTTCCTTTTGTCTTGAATACTTTTGTTTCAGCAAAGTTCCCAAAGCTAGGGCTGTGATGGAACCTAAAATGGTTAGGGGTTCAGGAACAGGTGTAGCTGAAACTTCAACTTCATCAATTGCTGTACCACGATTTTCAAACGTCAGCTTTACATATCGTGCGACAACAGGATCGAAACTTACCTGTATGGTGTGTGAACCCGCAATAAAGCCACCAAAACCTAGCAACTCAGAATCAACTATTTCTGTATAGTCCATGGAATCATTTGAGTCGTCACCATTAGCATAAACATTTTCTGATATTGCAACTTCTACAATGAACTGTCCAGGATCTCGATCGTCAAATCCGCCTAACCTATCTCGACCAAAGGTAAGTCGATCAATGTTCATAACTCGACCCAGATCTAACTTTAACCAGCTATGGGGACTATCACTAATCCAACTACTTCCATTGCCATAAAGACCATCATTAGCAAATTCAGGACGATGAATACCGCTAAAGTTCGTTTCTGGACGTGCTGGAACGGATTCAATGATATCAAATGCAACGGCTTCCGGAACAATACCTCCTTGTAAGGCTACATTGTTAGGATTATCAAAGGGACGAGATTCACATTGAGGCGGGCGAAAATCAGGATGGCAATTTGTAGTACCAGTAAGCCGAGAAGCTGGAACAACCGTAATGGAAACTGCTTGTGCAGAATAACTTTGAATAATTAAGCCAATACCTATACACCATACCCATTTTTTTGAATCTATAATATTCATCACCCGTCACCTATGTAAACTACTGATATGCTCCCATTTGAGACAGCCGAAATCCAGCTTCTTAAACCTACTAATTTTCTGTTGAATTTGAAACTTATTTCTAGCTCTAATTATTTATATGGAAGCTGGATAGGTTTTTCGCAATTTAGCTAAAAATTTTTTGATGGTTGTTCGGTAAAGATACAAAATCGTCGCCCCTTCAGGCACAGAAGACAATTTCAGATTATTCAGAGTGTTTTCCTTGAGTTAAGGGTGGACTTTCCGTGTCAGTTGGCAGTTTAACAGCAATTTAACCTAATTAGAGCTTGCTGGATTATCTTTTTTTCTTTACTTTAAAAAATAATCCTAAAGCTAATAAAGATAACACAAAATTAGGTTCAGGAATATCTTCCACTTTGGACTCAGGAATATCTTCAGCTAAATTACCAGCTAATGATAATCTTCTTAACCCCCATATTTCACCAAAAGAATTATCTAAAGACACTCCATAAAGTGCCGTTTCCGATTCTTGTGACCATATCACTTGACTAAATTGCTGACTTCCAATAATGCCTAAAAAACCTAAACCTGCTGACAGATTATCAATCGTCTGTATTCCTTGATACTCAGAAAAATTAACGGTTTCAAAACCTTTGCCATCAAAATTTCCTGATACAGCTAAACCACTTCCACTTGTTGTGCTAGAAAAATATCCACCAAAACCAAATATAGGTTCTGGAAAATCCCATTGTATACTTTTTTCTAAACCCACATATCCACGATAACCTCTATCATCTGGATTTTGATTAACCCTATGAACTACCTCGTCCAAACCTTCACTTGTACTTTTTATACCACTGTCTAAAGTAATAGTCGAGATAAAATCTTTTGAACGAAGTGGAATTTCTGTGTCAAAGTTATCCATTTTAATATTAGAAACAGAATTTTCCCAAGCGCTTCTATCCGTAAAAATAGTAAAAGCCCTAGCAGGTAAAATATTAATACCTGCAAATATCAATATTGTACCGATAGTAGTAAATGACAAAGGAAGAGCTTTTTTGTTTGAGTTTTTCATGATGATTTACAGTTTTTACACTTAAAAAAGTTTATCAACTGACAGGTTCGGCGAGGAAACTACGCTTTCGTAGCAGAGTATTATACTGAAGTTCCCTCAATCCTGATTGAGGATAGAAGGATAAACCCCTAATCGGTATTTCTAGCTCTAAGTATTTATAGGGCAGCTAGATAGGTTTTTCGCAATTCAGCTCAAAAAAGTTTTTGATGTTTGTTCGGTAAAGATACAAAATCGTTGCCCCTTCAGGCACAGAGGACGATTTCAAATTATTCAGAAGCGTTTCAACAGGCTTATCTGCCCACCCTTCATCGCGACTGACAGTTAAATACCCTTGAAGTTGAGGGTCTATTGGCGTACAAGATAACCTCACCTCGCTCATTCACGTACCACCCTTGGGCTTCCACAATCACCTTGGGTGCGGTGGTTTTCTCTGATTGCTGTTCTTCAGAGATTGCGGGTTGTATATCTTCCCACCCCACACTACTACTAATCGGGTCAGAGGGACTGGGAGGAATCCCTCCTCGTTCTGTATTGACAAAACGCCCTCTGCCATCCTCACCCGGTTGACATCCTTGAGTTAGGGGTGGACTTTCGGTGTCAGTTGGCAGTTCCACAGCCCCCTGTACGGGGTCAATTCCTAAATCATCAATCACGACTTCCCCATCAACACCAATTTCTGAACTGGCTGTAATGTCACTCAAGGGGGTCAAATTCTCTCTGAACTCTAATCCGATAACGCGGTTTGTGGTGATATTAATCTGTCCACCTTTACCAGAAAAGGCATTGGCGGTGATATCGCTATCCTCTTCTGGAATACCTGTGATGAAATCAGCGTTGATGATAATATTACCCCCATCACCCCCAGCTTGGTCAGTGCCTGCGGTGGTGGAGATTTTACTACCGTGGCGTAATAGTAGCAAGTTGTCGATGCCCAGGGTAATGTTTCCACCCTGATTGCTGGTGGTTTCAGCCGAAATGGTAGACCCATTATCCAGGGAAAGAGAACTCCCATGGAGTTGGATATTACCCCCTTCTCCACTCCCCTGGCTATTGACAGCAATGGTTACACTATCGTCCAAGGTTAGGGTTCTGGAGTCACCAAAAATACTACCCCCATTTCCTGTAGAACCTCGCATAGTGTTGGCAAACAGTCCACTATCTTTTCCGGTGAGGGTAATCGTATCGTTGATTGCCAGAATGATATCTCCAGCATCGTTAGTCGCCGCAGTGGTGGTACTCAGTTGTCCTCGGTTTGTGGCTTCTAAGGTATCAGCGGTAACTTGAATCCTCCCCCCTTTCCCGCCAGAGGTAGCGGCTGTTATTTGTGCGCCATCTCGCACTTGCAATTGTTGGGTTTGAAGGGTTAAGTCTCCTGCATCTCCAGCACCACGAGTTTCAGTAAAAATGCCACTGGGGACTTCACCATTTGCTGAAGTGCCGATTACATTAACGGAATTGGTAGCTTTAATGGTTACATCTCCACTAGCACCTTCGTTGACGGTTGCTGCACCAATTCGGGAACCGTTAAAAATGTTAAGTTGGTTGGTGGTTATTTCGATATCTCCAGCATCACCGGATGCATTAATCACGGTATCAGCGGATATGAGGGAACCATCGGTGAGCGTAATTTGACCAGCGTCTACAATTAAGTTTCCTCCATCACCGGAACTTAAGGTGGCTGTCGCTATACCCGCGTTACGTTGCAATGTAATCGATTCACTCACATTAAGTCTTAATTCTCCCCCATTTCCGGTACTGCTTGGCAGGGTTGAGGTGCTGATTCCGGCTCTATCTTGAATGGTTAATTGCCCCGTATTAATGGTTAAATTGCCAGCATTACCGCTACCTTCAATGGTGGTTGCGACACCTGTCAAAGTTTCAGCGGCAAAAGCCACACTTCCAATTTGGTTGATGTCAGGAATAAAGGTTCCCGGTTGGTTGCCAATCAGTTCAACAGATTCTGATGCATTAATGGTTAAATTTCCACCTGCACCGCTGCTACCCTGTGCTGTGCCAGTATTTATTCCTGTGGCTTGATTTGTTTCAGATCGGGTATTTTTGACGATGAATCGTTGAGTATTAACAGTTACGTCACCAGCATCACCGTTCTCAATTGCTCTTGTCCGTACTAGGCTACCATTGAGCAATTCTACAAATTCATCGGTATTGATATTAATAGTTCCGCCTTCTCCTGAACCCAAGGTAGAAGCGGATAGGATGGTTCTGTCGGTAAAGGAAACGGACTCAGCCTGAATATTAATGTCGCCAGCTTTACCTAAACCACTGGTACTACTACGGATAACACCATTAGCTGAAGTGATTCTTCCCTGACTGGTTAGTGTAATATTCCCGCTGGCTATATCTACCCCACGAGCGTCAAGAGTATCAAAGGTAATATTACCTTGAGCAGAAAGGTTTATCGCACCGCCAGCACCCAAGGAAAATGTACTCAGAGTACCTGCGGTAGTATCGATAGAACCGTTAGTGCTGGTAAGTTTTATTGTACCACTGGGGTTAAATATATCTTGGCTGGTAATGTCTCCTATGGCGTTTACATTTAGGCTGCCAGAGACTGAAGAGTTGATTAAATTAATATCATTACTATCGTTAATGATTACCGTTCGACCACCGTTTATACCAAGACGATTTAAATCATTATTTTGATTCAGAATAATATCGCTATTACCCGCATTGAATGTAGTTAAACCTGTCAGGTTTAAGGGTTCAGTTTGGGTAATCGCTCCGCCAGAGGTAATCGTAAAATCACCGGATACATTAGAGGCGGCTAATTGAGTATTGGCTAAGGTGTTGAGTAGGGTAACGTTGCCAGTCCCCTTAGTGGTAAAGTGGATCTCTCCAGTGAGTTGGTTATTATTGGTGAGGGTAATTGGGGCATCCGATTGTAACGTGGTAAAGTCGGATGTGCCTGTGACGATAAGGTTTCCATTTTGGGTAATACCATTATCAGAAATCAGAGTTAAGTTACCTGTAGCCGTGGAATTGAGTAGATTAGTTGTGCCATTGTCACGGATAGAAATATCTTGACCTGTAAACGCGAGATTACCAAGTTGATTGTTTGAGTTATTGAGGGTAATATTGCCGTTTTCGGCATTGAATGTAGCTGTACCGCTAACACCTAACGAACCACTTTGAATAATTCCAGGCGTTCCCGATTCTACGATAGTTGTAGGTGCATCGGTGGTGAATCGTAGCGTACCGCCAAAATTATTGGTTGAGTCAGTCAGGATGATGGCAGGATTTTCATAGACACTTCCAGGAATAAATTGCAAAGCACTGGCTAGGCTATTTACAGTTAAGTTACCAGAGAAGGTTTCACCCTCTAGGTTAATCGTGCCTACCTCGGTGATAATTACATCCCCATTAGGAAGGTTGAGTCGAGGAATAATACTACCGTTAGTCTCTAAATTGGGATTACTCGCTGGATTGAGGATAGTCGTTTCTCCGGCTACTTGTAGGCGTTCTCCTAGTAGTTGGGAAATGCTACCCCCAGAATCAAGGGTAAGATGTCCACCGATGAGAGAGTTACCGAGAACGGTGGCATTTTGATTGGTGAGGATGACATTCCCGGCGTTGGGGAGAGTTGTGGTAAAACTGGCATCTCCAGCAACCGTTAATCCTCCGATTTGGCTGATGATTCCGCCAGAGTTAAGGGTTAAGTTTCCGGTGGCGGTGGACGTTAATAGGTTAGTGGCATTATTGGCGCTGATGGAGACATCATTCCCGGTGAAGCTGAGAGTGCCAAATTCATTGGCAGAGTCGGTGAGATTAATATTACCTGCATCTGCTCTAAATGTGGCTGTACCGACAACAATTTGAGTTCCGCTTTGAGTAATACCAGGAATCCCTGTCGTGCTAATCGCATCTTTGCTGGTTCTAAATCTTAATGTACCGCCAAAGGAGTTGGCTTGATTGAGGGTAATTGCTGGGTTGTCTAAGACGGCGTTAAAAGATAGAACAGCTTCGGGTAGGCTGTTGACGGTGAGGTTTCCGGTAACAGTGTTAGTGGGTAAGTTAACAGTTCCGACTTGGGAAATAATTAAATCGCCATTCTGTTGGATGGGTGAGGAAGGAAGACCAATATTATTGATTAAAGGATTACTGCTATCTCCGTTAACAGAGATGTTTCCAGAGACTTGCAGGGGTTCTCCGGGTACTTGGAAAATGGGTGAAGCTGAGTTGAGCAGGAAGTTTCCGCCAATAATGGAGTAGCCGATGGTGGTGGGGTTGGTGTTGGTGACGCTGACGTTTCCAGCGTTGGCGAGGGTACTGGTGAAGGTGGCGTCACTGTTGATGGTGAGGATACCGTTACCGAGGATAGTACCAGCAGACGTGACGGTTAGGTTATCTGCAATAATGTTATTTAATGTGATATTCCCACTGGTGTTAGTGAAGTCGGCATTGTAATTAACAGCGAGAGTACCGTTATTGATGATATTCCCACTGGAATTAACCCTCAGATTGTCACTCTCAATATCGTTGTTCAGTGTGATATCACCCCTGGAATTAGTGAACCTAGCACTATCCTTAATGGTTAGAATACCATTGCTAGTGATGCTACGACTGGAATTAACTGTTAGATTCTTAGCTATAACATTATTTAGTGCGATATTCCCGCTAGTGTTATTGATTAATCCTTCCCCTGTGTCTAATTCAATGGTGACATTGCCAAGACCAGCATTAATGGTAGTACCCGGTTGCATGGTAATTTCGGCTGTACCTGGATCTCGCCCTGAATTGATAACTCCTGATGTTAAAGGCTGATTTGCGAGAAGGGATAGGTTGCCGTTGTCGGTGGTGATATCGGCATTGAGGAGAATACTTCGTCCGGCTTGCAAGGATAAGGAACCTCCACTACCTGTAGAATTATCAGTGATGATAGCTTGGTTAACTGTGATATCGTTATTCGCTTGCAGAGTGACAGCAGTTCCGGTATCGGTGATGTTGGTAATGATGGAGGGAGTGAGGGTAATATTGCGATCTGGGAAATAGCCGTAGGTTAGGGTGTTGGGGTTAGCGATGCCTATATCCACTCGTCCTGCTCCATTGTTAGCATAGAGGCTAGCTACTAGGTAATTGCCATTGCTCAAGGCTATTATTTCACCACGGCTGAATTGATCGTCTAGGTGAGTACCAGAGATACGGCTAATTTCCGCCCCCGTGATACCATTAGCCAGAATCACTGTCCCAGCATTTTCCACTCCCCCCATATCTGCAAAGAAATTGCCGAAAACATAATTACCATTGCTCAAGGCTGTTATTTGACCCAAGCCGAATTGATCGTCTAGGTGAGTACCAGAGATACGGCTAATTTCCGCCCCCGTGATGCCATTAGCCAGAATCACTGTCCCAGCATTTTCCACTCCCCCCATATCTGCATAGCGATTGCCAAAAACATAATTACCATTGCTCAAGGCTGTTATTTGACCATGGCCGAAACTATCGTCTAGGTGAGTACCAGAAATACGATTAATTTCCGTCCCTGTGATGCCATTGGCCAGAATCACTGTCCCAGCATCTTCCACTCCCCCCATATCTGCCGCTGAATTGCCGAAAACATAATTACCATTACTCAAGGCTGTTATGTCGTCAAAGCCTGAACTATTAAGGCCGAAATAATCGTTCAGGTGAGTACCAGAAATACGGCTAATTTCCGCCCCCGTGATGCCATTGGCCAGAATCACCGTCCCAGCATTTTCCACCCCCCCAATATCTGCTGGGAAATTACCGAAAACATAATTATCATTGCTCAAGGCTGTTATGTCGCCAAAGCCGAAAGCATCTATGATAGCAGTACCAGAAATACGGTTAATTTCCGCCCCCGTGGTTCCATTAGCCAGAATCACCGTCCCAGCACCCACTACCCCAATATCTGCCCAGTAATTGCCAAAAACATAATTACCATTGCTCAAGGCTGTTATGTCGCCAGAGCCGAATTTATCATCTAGGTGAGTACCAGAGATACGGCTAATTTCCGCCCCCGTGATGCCATTAGCCAGAATCACCGTTCCAGCATTTTCCACTCCCCCAATATCTGCCGCTGAATTGCCGAAAACATAATTACCATTGCTCAAGGCTGTTATGTCGCCAGAGCCGAATTTATCATCTAGGTTAGTACCAGAAATACGGCTAATTTCTGCCCCCGTGATGCCATCAGCCAGAATCACTGTCCCAGCATCTTCTATCCCCCCAATATCTGCACGGGGATTGCCAAAAACATAATTACCATTGCTCAAGGCTGTTATTTCACCAGCACCGAATTTATCCCCTAGGTTAGCACCATGAATACTTCCAAGAAGCGCCCCAGTATTCGAGTCGAATAGGTATACTGCTCCAGCATTCTCAGCGATTAAATCGTCTCCATGAGAACTCACAACAATGTTGTTATTTGCAAGTACCCCTGTACTTGACCCAAACCGATTTCCCAGCGCTGGATTGGGGTCAAATAATTGAAATGAGTTGCCAGTAACCGCTGTATCAATCGTAATATTCTTCGGGTCTAACAACAGCTCCCCCGCCACCCCATTCACCGCACTCGCATCTCCCAACCCACCAAACACCAAACTCTCCTTACCCGACACCTCCAACACCCCACCATTTCCCCCCAACTCCCCACCTCGCGCCGTCAAACTGCCATAAAAATCGGTCTCCCCATCCGCCCAAACAATCACTTTCCCCCCATCCCCAACCGTCAACCCATCGGCTTGTAACGTCGTGCCATGATTCACCACAGTATATTCTGCATTCTCCGCCCCCACCGTATTTCCCTGATAATCTCCACCCACCAGAATCTCACCGCCACCCTGATTCCCACTGGCATTTACCTGTGTCCCCAACAGTTGCAACCTCTCCCCAAATAACTGAATCTCACCCCCGAACTCCCCTTGCGCCTGGAGATTCCCAGAAGTGGTTAACACCCGTCCCCCCTGAAACCTAATCCTCCCCGCCTTTTCATTCCCGGTTACAGTCGTCAACGCACTAGCGGTTTGAATCACCGTACCCTGATAATCCACCTGAATGGTTCCCCCATCCCCAGCACTTCCCGTCGCACTGAGAACCCCAGTATCCAGAAAATTACTAACCTTAATATTGAGACTACCGCCCCGTTCACCATCCGCCTGAATCTGTCCCCGATTTTCCAGAAAGGTACTGGTGAGATTAATTTCCCCCCCGGTAACGCCGCCGGAATCAATCACCCCATTAAGTAACTGAATCCGATTCCCTGTCATGTTAACTTCACCCCCAGTACCCAGAGGATTTGCAGCATTCACAGAACCTAAAATCGCCACAGTGCCAACATGAAAATCAATCGGGATATTGGCTTGAGTTAATCCCGCATTCTCCAGTAACGTCGCTAAACCTGACGCAGAAGACAAAACCTCACCTGTATCATTATTTGGACTTTGGACAAAATCAGTATTTTTGCGTATTACTTACGCAAATAAAATAAGGAACAATAACTCCTCTATCTCAGCTCGAAGAAAAGCTCAGAAATACCGGATTTAGAAGGTTACAGAGTAAAGCTTAGGAGACTT
>NZ_JAVJNP010000180.1:0-28683 GCF_040217205.1 Coleofasciculus sp. A1-SPW-01
AGTGGAATGGGTCTTACTTTATCGCCTCTTGCGGCGGCGTAACTGTGTCGGCATTAAAGAAATATATCGAGGGTCAAGACTCACCAGATTAATTGGTTGCTTGGTGTTCCTACAGCAACCCGCCTATCCATCCCAACGCCAACCTGAGTACAGGTATGGCGTGGGGCTTTCGGCGAAATTAGCTAAATTATTCATCAGTCGCAAACAGTGCGATCGCGAATTTTTCGGTAATACTAAATTCACCCAGCGCCACCCGGATGCTGAACTGTTTCCCGACGGGACAGGTGAATCGTTTCAGTTGAATTAAATTATCCTGTATTCGGGCTTGGTATTCCTGAAGTATAGCACCCGATGGAGAGAGTAATGCGACGCGAATATTAGGGGGTAATATAGGGGTTTCTCCCACCGGATACAGTTGTACCCGAACACCGACTCGTTTGTCTGTTTCTTGTGCTAAACCCACCAGCAACGCCACGGCTTGATTGTTGAGTTCTATCCCCAAATCGATTAACTTAATCCCTTCTACATAAACTTGTCTCTCTGGATTGCGTTGAGATCGTCTATGTCTAAAACTAACGGCAACCTGGACTGAATCTTGGTTTAAAAAGGCGTCTAGAGATTGCCAACCCGACTCAAAGATATTTTGCCACCATTGTCCTAGGTTAATCCGGGGTGGATCAGGTTCTGCCACTCTTTGAACTTGTCTTAACCGTCTTTGGTATAAGTCTTGACGCCATTGTTCGTTTGTGACAAATGCAGCCCATTGGTCATAAGAAACCGCAAGACGCGGTACAGAAACGGAGGATTGACTCAGTTGTGCCAATAACCGTTCAGCGGTTTCCTGGGTTAAAGATGGGATTGATTCAACTTGTACATCTTTCGGGACAACGGGTTCAGGTTTGAGTAACATCAGAGTCAGATCTGGAGTTAAATGTTGTCCAGAAATGTAGTAGGCGCGATCGCTTTCTTCGTATATCCCGTTTTGCTGCAAGTTTTGATAGCTAATATATCCCCACAGCCGCATCCAAGATGTATCGGGATTATCCAAGTTTATTTGTACAGCCAGATAATAATCGGCTCTCCAACTGACAATATCGACCCATTCTTGAGGGACACAAACCTCATCTAAATTGGTGCTATCTGTAGGAATAAGCGCCAGTCGAATGTCACCGAAGTTAATTAGAGTACCATTGATAAATTCCCAGAGACTGGGTAAGGATGATTCTGGGAAAAAGTTAATTTTCGTTAACTTGTCGCTCTCTTGTCCTTCTTGACACCACCCCTCCAGCCAAGGAATAAATGCCGTTAAACAGAGTTCATTTAGGTAGGCATTACAGCGAGTCATCGCATTCGTATTGTTTTGCGATCGCTGCCAAGCTTGTTGTTGTTGTTTCTCTGAAAGATTCAACCAAACTTGATCAGGATAGGTTGTTGATAATTCTAGTAACTTAAACATAATTTGTTTATATACGATTTTTTTCGTTTAAATCTAAGCAATACAACTGATTTAGCCAAATTTCAATAACTTTACTAACTTGTTCTTTTTCGGCTTCTAAAGAAATTCCATAATTGCCATAACTCCACTGAAGTAAAACCTTCTGTAATTGCTGTTTAGCGTGGTTAATCGCTTGGCTTATGTTTTCGTTGGGCAGCAGCCTAGCAATCTTGTCTTCAGGCATTCTTTGGGCATATCGCATTTTCAGAAGTTCCCTCAATTTCATGCCGGAAAAAGCCGTCAATAATTGGCAAGATATGACTTGCTTGTAGTAGGCTCTAGTGACTTGATTAACATAACTTATCTGTAGTTTATGGATGGTTTCCCTAACGACTTGTTGCAACTTAGATCGAATTGAAATTAAATGTTGGTCGATGGTATAGGTAGACTCATAGTCTAAATCCTTAACCAAAGTATCAATACTCTTGTTCTGCCCATAATACAATCTAAGCAGTAATTGGGACTGGTGATCCAGAGAATTAATCGTAACCATTAACGCCTGATCAATCTCATGAGTTTGATTCGGATTAGTAAATCGCTTTGACAAAAACTCGTTCACGTAGGTTTGACTCCAACTATCCAAATCAGGGGATAACTGCGTCCGCATCAAACTATCGAGTTGAGTTAACAGAGGAGACTTGTAGGTATTGGCGATAAAACGGGCGATTGTCCCCTGATTGACTCCCACTTTCTTGGCAAACTGAGCTTGAACTAACAGGGAAAGTTCGTGAGGATAGCACAAAGGCATAACTGCCTGACGGAATTGCCGAGGGATTTTACTCCGAATTTTGTCTAGATTCTGATCAATGCGCTGAAGTTGTGCCTGTAAACTGGGAGTAATTTGATTAATAAATTCAGCAGAGTTTTGGTCAGACTCTAACGTTTCCCAAGGATTAACTGACTGATAATAGTGTTTTTCATAGCTATCGGCATCCCTAGACAGTTCCACCAGTTTTTGAGAGTTGCGTAACGCCTGGATACAGATATTCATCCACACTTGAATCGTCTTTGCTGTTATGTTTGAGCCAGACGAAACTTGTAGGGGAGCATCAGCAAGGAATCGATTCAGATTATAGTCTCTAGCCGCTTCCTCAAAATCCGTCTGTTCGGGTTGAACCCACGCCCTACCTTTTTTTTGACTTGGATTATAAAGCCGATTGTTTTTATAAATAGGAACAAAGTATTGCCAAGCAAAGCAGTATTGAGACACCAGGGGTTCAGTTATTCCTTGTCGGAATAAAGCCTCTCTCAATTTTTGCGTGGTATTATTGAATTTGCGGCGACTGGTGAGATCCACATTACATAAGAGATGCCAGTCGGATTCCCAATTGATTTGGTTGATAATAATATTCTTGAGTGCGCCTTCTATATAGGTTCTTAAATTAGCGGCGTTACTCGTATGGGTATTATGTCCATGAATGATTTTTTTTAACTGATCGCGATTGTAGAGAACGTCAGTCGTCAGGTCAAAAAAATGGAGACAAGTGGCTAGAGGGAAGGGGAATTTTCGAGAAAACTGGCGGATAAAATGACAGCGAGAGGCATCCAAATAAGCAACCAGATGGAGATGGGCGAATTGTTGTTCCGATTCAGGCTGTGATTCCTGGTTGATGATACTGCAGAAATAGTCAACGTAATCATCAGTGTGCCACTCTGGATGTAACTGAACCAGTTGTTCCATGCGGCGTTTCAGGCGCTGTTGCATCGATGGCTTGAAGCCACGATAACTAGGGTGGCTGGTTCTCTCGTATAAAATACAGAATTGATTAATAATCTCCTGAGGTTGTCCATTCGACATGGTTACTGGCTCGTGTAGAACGTATAATTCTGATAAGCTAGTGTTGCACTAATTTAACTGTATCAGAAATTGCTCCGAGAGAACTTACGCAGCGACTCAAGGCTGGAGAGTGTCGTGTTTTCCCGTTAACTGCATAAATTGAAAAACTCAACCCTAATAAGGAGGGTGCATCATTTTAAATCATTAAAGGAGAAAAAATGGATCAAAATAACGCTTCGGAGATCATCATCAGTCTCAAGTTTGAGACAACTAGACTTGCGGTAATTTCTAAAATTATTGCCTTGATAGTTTTGGGCGGTGTATTCGGATACATTCTCTCAAAAGAGGCGGTCAGAGACTTGGAACAAGCGGAGACAATTTCACTTGAAAAATGTTCTAAGGAAATATGTATTGAAGAGGTTTTAGCCTATAAAGAGAGCTTATCAAATGACTCCAATAAGCAGGCTTCAAAGCCTGCTTATACTATTCCCCTGATGACCGTTTCTGCCAGTATTCTATTTGGAGGGTATGAGTTACTCGCCCTAATCATCAGACTGGTGATTAAAAAAATAATTACAGGATTTTCTAATCATTCATAAAACCCAATCCTGGTCAATACATTGTTAGGGATCTGTGCGATCGCCTGTGAAGTGGGTTAATAGGAGGAATCCCAAGCTCAGATGAGGCTGGTGGGCATTGCCCACCCTACGGTATATCAAGGGTGGAGGCGATCCCCAAATGCACGCTTTTCAGTGCCATTCAACTTAATAGGGTTGAGTTTATTTCCACCAACCGACTGAACCTTCCTACAACCCATTTCCAATCAGGATAAACGGTGCCCAGTAGTAAGGGTGAGAAAAGCGATTAAAACCCTTTGGTGTGATAGTATCGCTAACGGCTTCTATCCCACTCATCCCCGTGTCTCCACCTTGCGTTCCCATCGCTTTATCGTCACCAGTAATGAGAGCCAGTTGCGCCTGTCGCAAAGCTTCAACTTTGGTGAGATTGTCACTTTGCCAGACTGAATAAAAGGCATTCATCAACCATTGAGTACCGCCATCATCCACCACCCACAACGACGCGATCGCAGCCCTTGCTCCTGCCCGTTCAAGCTGATATCCTAAACCTAGAATCTCTGCTCCTGTACCTAATTGGTAATCCACTCCCGTTTCACAAGCTGACAGAACCACCAAATCAACACCATTGAGGTTTAAGGTTCGCATCTGTGATACCGTTAGGGGAGTGCCATCACCAAAGAGAATAAATGACTCTTCCGGTGTGCCGACGACAAACGCGCCATGGGTGGCAAAATGAATCACAGTATAATTCCCTAGTTTGGGTATTGTCTCCTCAGGATTGAACGCCGCATCAAAAAGTGTGGTTGTACCGGGAACAGTTTTGGCTAAGGTTTCCACTTCAACGCCAGCATAAGGTAAACCCCCTAATTGAAACCGTTGTCCAGCAACGTTAACATTGTAAAATCCATTGGCAAAAGCAGCGGCTAATAGCTTAATTTTGGGTTGGGGTTTGCGGTTGAGATTCGTTAGGGAAAACGCCGTAATATTATTGATACTATAGCGCTGCACTAGCCATTGTTTCCCGTCGTGTAATGCTGCCAAAGGAATGTAGCGCAGTTGTCCATCGGCAGCATAGATAATGGTTTCGGCGGCGGCAGTAGTTAGGTCATTTTCTAAGGGTTTAATTAGCCAATTGTAGAGTTGCTGAGCTGGAATTTTGGCATTTAATGTCGGATTTTTTAAGGCTCTGCGGAAGTCAAGAATTGTCTGATTGAGTTGCGCTTTAGTGACGGATACGGTGCGGCGAATCGGGGGAGAGTCAGGAGTGGTGAGGATGAGTTCAAGGCGATCCTCAAGAATCAGAGGGTAGAAAAGGACGGCATTTTGGGGCAAATTTCTCAGATTTTCTGGTAAGCCGAGGAGTTTGTCGAGTTCGTCTACTAAATCCGGGGTTCTGGTTCGGGGACTCAGTTGGTCAACCAGTGCCAAGACATCTTCACTATAAATAAAGGTATCAAAATCATCAATAATTTGAGCTTGGGCGTTTACCAGTTGGGTGATGCGCTGTTCATCTTGAGGAGTGAGATTATTTTTTTGTCGCAGTTGGCTGAGTTCTTGACCCAGGGAAATAGCTTGATCCAGAATCCTTTGGTAGCCCTCTTCAATCTGCTGTTCTGGCGGCAAATTTGGCACACCTTGGGCAGTTTCTTCATTTCCGCGTACATTACGGAAATAATCGTCAAGTTCTTGAACTTTGAGTAAATCAAGAACCCGTTGCGCTTCCAAAATACGGTTTTGTTGTAATAATAAATCGGCGAGATGGCGATAATCTTCAGTAATTGTTTCAGTGTAGGATTGCTGTTGGTCTTGAGGAAGTCCCTTGATGCTTTCTCGAATGGCTTCTCTAAGGTTAACAGATTGTTTAAAGAAAATAATGGCTAATTCAGGCTGGTTTTGTTTTTCCAGTAAGTAACCTATATTACTCAGCGTTTCTCCAGAGTTCGCTCGCTCACCGATGTCTTGGCTGATGGTTAAAGCTTGTTGGTAATAAGCTAAGGCAGTTTTATACTTTCCCAACTGAACGTAAGCTTCTCCCATATTATCGAGAATTACTCCTTCTCCACCCTGAGAGCCTAATTGTTTTTGGATTGCTAAGGCTTGCTGATATAAATCTAGAGCCAATTCGTAGTTTCCCTGGTGGCGGTAAACTTGTCCAATATTATTAAGTGTTGCTCCTTCCAGCAATTTTTTATCAAAGGCAACGGTGTTGAGAACGGCTAAGGCTTGCTGATAGAACTCCAACGCTAAGTCGTACTGTCCAAGTTTGGAGTGAACATTACCGATGGCGTTAATAATTCTCACTTCGCCTGATTTGTAGCTACGTTCTTGGGCGAGGGCTGAAGCTTTTTGATAGAAGTCTAAGGCTTGGTTGTAGTCGCCTAATTGACTGTAAACTCGCCCAATGTTGTAGTGAATTGCCCCGGTGTTACCCACAACTTGTTCGGGAATGGCTAAGGCTTGCTGATAGAAGTCTAACGCTTTGGCGTACTCTCCCACGTTGCTATAGACTAACCCGATTTGGTTCAGAGTAGTCCCTTCCTCTGCTTTATTGCCATTTTCTTGATGAATAACCAAGACTTGCTGAAATTTTCCCAAGGCTTCTTGATAGTCACCTTTTTGGGAAAGTTGCCTCCCTTCTTGATACAGTTGCACTTCTCGCTTGACTGGGAGTGGCGCTTTATAGAGCAGCGGATCAAGAGTTAAAGTAACGGGTAAATTTGGTGTTGTTTCAGTTAATCTATCGCCATTTTCCAGGTCATAATCGATGATTTCATCCGATTTTATCCGAGTTAATTTAATATTGTTTAACGTTAATCGTACCCAATCTTTTGCGCCCAGTTCTCGGAAAATTGCCAAAGCTTGTTGGTAGTATGGCAATGCGTTATCAATTTTTCCCAAATCGTGGTATAGTGCTGCCAAATTATTCAGAGTGACGCCTTCTCCTTTAAGGTTATCCTCGTTCTGAAAAATAGCTCTAGCTTTTTGATAATAGTCTAAGGCTGGCTGATAGTCTTTGAGTTCGTGGTAAAGTGTGCCAAAATTATTCAGAGTAATGCCTTCTTGGTTCCCTAATCCTTGGGAACTAGCTAACGCTTGTTGGTAGTAATCAATTGCTTGCTCATACTCTCCTAGCTTGTGGTAAACGATGCCGAGATTATGGATATGTCCGGCGTGATGAAAACCGCCCATTGGCAGATTCAGTCTCTGTGCTTGCTGGAAGAAATTCAGCGCTTGTTGATACTCCCCTAGCTGGCGATAAACGACTCCCATCCGGTTTAAGGTTGCCCATTGGGACTCCAGTTCGTCAAGTTCTTTAAAAATGGCTAAAGCTTGCTGGAAATAATCGAGTGCTTGCTGATACTGTCCCAGATGATAAGACACTAACCCTGTATTGAATAAGATAGTTGCTCCTTGATTTCGGAAGAGGCTTAAGGATTCATCACCACAATCGCTGATTTCCCCGCGAATTGTTAAAGCTTGTTGGTAGGAATCCAACGCCTGCGAATAGTTTTCTTCGGTTTGGTAGAGTCTTCCTATTGCGTTGAATGCGACGCCTTGCCAACTGCGATCGCGACAAGCACTGCTTTCCTGTTTCCCCTCACCGACGTCAGGTGGAATTGCCGCCGCTTGCTGGTAGTAATCCAATGCCTGTTGTTCCTCTCCAAACCTGTCGTAAATTTTACCGATTTGAAAGAGAGTTAGTCTAGCGCCTGCTCCATCACGAATATCTCGTTGAATTACCAAAGCTCGCTGGTAGGAATCCAACGCCTTTTGATACTCACCCATACTTTGATAGACTAAACCAATTTTTTGCCGACTTGTGCCAACACCGGCTTGGTCGTTAATATCTTGATAAATTAACAATGCTTCCTCAAAGCTGACTAGGGCTTTTTCCAATTGAAAATCGTCATACAGTTCGATACCAGCATCTAGCCGTTGATCCGCTTCAGCTTTCCGAGTTTCATTAGAAAACGTCTGGGCAACCAACGGCGAGAGGGTGAAGCTAGGGGGTAAGAATAGAGTCGGTAGCGAAAGCAGAAAAATAACAAAGCTGAAGCGAAATAGATGTATGTTCATGGATACGTTCTCGACTAAGGGGAAGTGCAGATTCCATTATTGTAGCTAGATTTTTAGTTGCCCTGTCTTCGCTATAAGCGGAGGGCGATCCGAGCAAATTGAGTGGACGGGTATTGTTCATTAGTGCAAATGGGTTGCCCCTACACCGAGACTACAGGTGTTTCGGCTCATCCATGACGGGTGCGATCGCAGAAATTTTTCCAGTGAACTGCATAAATCACAAAACCTCGTCCTAATAAGTCAGTTAAAGCGTTTGAGGGGTTAGACGAATGGCACGTTTATGGGATAGAGCTTCTTGTGGCTTGTATGGCTACAGCTTTTTTCAGATAGCTCACCCAAAGTGCATAAATCAAACAACTCAACCGTAATAAGTCCGTTAAAGGGTTGGCAAGCCTAAATGCATCAACAAAAAAACCCAACCCTAATCAGTCAATCAAAGATTTCCTAATCAATTCAACTAAACCAAGGAGAAATTAACATGGCTATTGTCTTCGGAACTCCCGCTGATGACACCTTAAATGGAGGTGCAGGTAATGACTTTATATTTGGTAATGTCGGAAATGACATTCTTAATGGGAATGCTGGTGCTGACCAGTTATTTGGTGATTCTGGAGATGATACCCTCAATGGCGGCGATGATGACGACATTTTGTATGGTGGAGAGGACAATGACCGCCTCGATGGTGGCACGGGCTTTGATATGATGTTCGGTGGTACAGGCGATGATACTTATGTCGTTAACACCACATTTGGAACAGGTGACCAAGTCTTTGAGGATGTTAATGCAGGTATAGATACGGTTGAGTCTTTTGTTAACTATACCCTAGGTAATAACCTAGAGAACCTAACCCTACGAGATACCATACTGGATGTCGAAGGAGATTTTGATATCGTACTTCCCTCCAACATCAATGGTACAGGTAATAGCCTTGATAATGTAATTACTGGTAGTCGAGGTAACAACCGTCTCAACGGCGGTAGTGGCGATGACACGATTAGTGGTGGCAATGGTAATGATCGCCTCAACGGTGGCTTCGGCGACGATAATCTCAACGGCGGTAGCGGCGATGACACCCTCAATGGTAGCTTCGGTAACGATAATCTCGACGGCGGTAGCGGCGATGATATCCTCAACGGTAGCTTCGGTAACGATACTCTCAACGGTGGTAGCGGCAATGACACCCTCAACGGTGGCAGCAATAATGATGTCCTCAATGGCGGTTTTGGTAATGACACCCTCAACGGAGGAACGGGTGCAGATACACTCAATGGAGGATCAGGGAATGACCTTTACATCGTTGATAATCTTGGCGACCAAGTCAATGAGGTTCCCGCCTTTTTCTTCGGCGGTATCGATACAGTTGAATCGTCTGTTAGCTTTACCCTAGGGAGTTTCCTCGAAAACTTAGAGTTAACAGGAAGCGACGCCATCAACGGCATAGGCAATAACATTAACAACACGATTACAGGCAATAATGCGAACAATGTCCTCCGTGGTTTAGGTGGCAATGATACCATCACTGCTCTCAGTGGCAATGATACTCTCGATGGTGGAACGGGTGCAGACACCCTCAATGGAGGAGCAGGGAATGACCTTTACATAGTGGACAATCTTGGCGACCAAGTCAATGAGATTCCCAACGTTATATTCCCTCCCGGTGGATTTCCCCTTTTAATCGGCGGTATCGATACGGTTCAATCCTCTGTTGACTTTACCCTGGGTGATTTCGTAGAAAACCTACAGCTAACTGGAAGCGCTGCCATTGATGGCACAGGTAACAGTCTCAACAACCGAATGACTGGCAATAGTGCGAATAATACCCTCAACGGCGGCACGGGTAATGATACTCTCTTAGGTGGCGCGGGTGATGACCTGCTAATTGGTGGGTTTGGCAATGATAGTCTCAACGGTGGTGCTGGTAACGATACTTTAGTTGGGAATGTTGGTGCTGATCGATTCGTATTCGACTCCGGTGCTGCCTTTAACTCGGCTGATTTAGGTGTCGATATCATTCAATCCTTCTCCGTAGGTATCGACACAATTGTTCTAGATCAAACAACTTTTGGAGCAATTAATAATACAGATATTGGCATCGTTGCCAACGATAACGCCGCCACGATCAGTGATGAACTGATTACTTATAGTGTGGCAACTGGCAACTTGTTCTTCAATCAAAATGGAGCCGCCGCCGGATTGGGGACAGGTGATCAGTTTGCTACGTTAGGGAATAGTCCAGTGTTAAGTGCAGCAGACTTCCAAATTGTCGTGTAGAGAGGTTGATATAGTTTTGGGAAAGGTGGGGAATCAATCAATTTATTTTCCTCATCTTTCCTGCTAACTAGGCATGGAAAATATAGAAGTAAGTCTGTAGATTTGCTGATTTTTTATCTAGTTATTACTTCTACTTTTTCCAGGGTCTATTGTACCCATGCATTTCTCTAATATGACTCAGCCATTTAATCACGCTATTCTGACCCAAAACAAGATAAAACGCTGTATTAATACTGGAGATCGTCTGGTTTGTGGGCAACTTATTAGCCACTTGGAACATCAACAGCGAATTGAAAGAATTGCTCGTAAAAATACGAGAGGTACAGCTGTTTCCTGGGAAGATGCTGCCCAAACTGCTCATACAAAAGTGTTTCAAGCTTTAACCGCTGGGAAGTTCCGCCAAGGGGGTGTTCAAGACTTCTACCACTGGGCGGCAATGGTGGCACGTTTGGCGATTATTGACTTAGTTCGTAAAGAAAAAAAACAAAACTGTACCAGCTTATATAAAACCATTCCTGGAACAAATTTACCCTTATTGGAAACGATACCGGATGAGTTTAATTTGCTGGATACTGTAGAACGTAATGATTTAGTTAGTCGCGCCATTGATGCAATTTCAGTGCTTGACGAACGTCATCCGAGTCGGGGTTATAAAACACTCTGGTCTGGTAAATTAAAAGGCAGAACTCAAGTCCAAATTGCGGCTGATTTAGACTTAAAAACTCAAAGTGCTGTCTCAAAACGTTGGCGTGAATTATTAGAACGCCTTGCTGAGGAGCTAGGATTTTTGCTCCCTACAACAATTCAAGCTGAAATCAAAACAACAAGTGGTAAAAACGTTCAGCGGGGGCGTTCAACTCAAGCTTGGTGAACTTAATCAGCAAGAGGAGGCGATTGAAATCGCTGCTACACAAACATAGGCGAAGCCTTCCCGAAGGGTAGTCCGCCTGTGCGGACTGGTTTATATAGGTTAGGACACATCATTTAGTAGAGACGTTCCGGCGGAACGTCTTCATCGATGTGTCTACTCCGCTTGGGCAAAAAAAAAGTTTCATTTTTTTACCTTAGTTTTGGAATATTTTCGACAGTTTATTCGTTACTAATATTGGGATAAATGAAAAGCTGTTCCCAACCAAACCGTTAAGCAAAGCAAAAGGAGTTTAAAATGGCTAGATCCGATTTTAATTGGATTCCTATCGGTCACAAATTCACTGTATCAGCACCTTCAGTCAGTAAGAACTTCCCCATCGAAGGGAGTCAAAAACCAATCGATGATGCGTACCTACTTGTCCAGGTTCGAGGTGTTTCAAAATTTACACACAGTATCCGAATTAACGACGTAGCTCTAGGAGGTTTTGACATTCCACCTGCTCCCGGTAATTCCCAGGCTTGGCTGCTGTGGATGGATCATATTCCACCTAACCTTCTCAAATCGGGGACAAACGAGATTACAATCACACGCCAAGGAGACGACGACTTTGAAGTTAACGCCGTGGTCGTGAACTGGAGAGAGTAAAACTATCAACCAATACGGCTCGGTTAAGAACAATCGATACGAATGAAACTCTGAAAATATCGTGATATTCATTCTCCCAAAAGGCTTATCCGAGCCGTATTGAAAAAATCAACACACTTAAGTAAAGCCAAAGGAGTTTAAAATGGCTAGATCCGATTTTAATTATGTTCCCATCAATCACCGTTTCACGGCGGCAGCACCTTCATTCACGCAGAAATTTCCAATTGAAGGAACTCAAAAACCAATCGATGATGCGTACTTACTTGTCCAGGTTCGAGGTGTTTCAAAATCTACAAACAATATCCGAATCAACGACGTAGCGCTGGGAGGCTTCGACATTCCACCCGCTCCCGGTAATTCCCAGGCTTGGCTGCTGTGGATGGATCATATTCCACGTAACCTTCTCAAATCGGGGACAAACGAGATTACCATCACCCGCCAAGGAGACGACGACTTTGAAATTAAAAACGTAGTCGTGAACTGGAGAGAGCATGAGTTTGCCGTTCCTTCTCTAGGCGAATCTGGGTCTGAATTTGAGCAAAAGGTCGATAGTTTTGTCGAAGCCTTAATTTCTGAAAACCGTTTACCTGGAATGACAGTTGCTGTTACCAAAGCGGGACGGCTTATCCTCTCGAAAGGCTACGGTTACGCTTTTGTAGACGGAACAAAAAAGTTACCGATGAAACCGTGCCATCGCAGTCGAATCGGAAGTGTAACCAAAGCTGTCATCACCGGACCCTCTGGCTTTCAGTTGATGAAAGCGAAGGGCATCGATCCCAAATCAACAAAGCTCTACGGTCCAACAGGACTCTTTGGCGGCATTTTTGATGCAGATATCGATATTGGCATCCAAACCCATGCTCCCGAATCAGCTAAATGGAAGGAGTGGTATGAAAAAATCACCATTCAACATCTGCTGGATCATAGAGCTGGCTTCACAAGAAGTGGGGATGTGAAAGGGGCGGCTCAGATGTTTGGTGTGTCCGAAGATCAGCTAACCTATGAACAGGCGCATCGTCACTTTCTGCGTACCCGTGAACTCCTTTATGAGCCTGGAACAACTCCTCCTGATGGTCTGAATCCATACTCGAATCACGGCTTTGGTTTGTGGACTTTACTTGTAGAGAAGATGTCGGGGAAATCCTATCGGGATTATGTTCGAGAAGACTTTCTCAAGCCGATGAAACTACACAATGTCGTGCAGCCACAAAGAGCTAATCCAGATTCTTGCGATGCATGGAGTCATAAATACAATGCTGACCAAAAGCTGGAAGTATTACCCTTTAAGGATAGTAATCTGGGCTTGGCGGCGGGGGGCTTCAGAGCCTCGGCTCAGGCGCTTGCTCGGTTGATGGTTGAACTTGATAAGAAGTACACGACAGAGGAACTGGATAGCATGGGCTGGGGCAAAACCTCAAAGGGTAAACTCTCCCACAACGGTTTGCTTGAAGGTGGAACGGCGTTCGTGGCGATGTTCCCCAAGGGCTATGTATCCAATAACAATCTGGATCTGAGCGAGGTTCACGTTGCGGTTGCCACCAACATAAGGACTAGCACTGGTGATTTGAGCAGCCTTGCAGACAAAATTGCCCTCGCCGTACCTGTTTCCAATGTGCCTGCGACTTTGGATCTCTGGAAACAGAGCAAGTCCGGCTGTTCCTGCGAATACGTTCGGCACGGGCTACCGTCGAACCAGTATCAACAGGTTTTTGACCAAGCCGTTGAATCGGGTTACCGACTCGAATGGATCGATGGGTATACCGATGATGGGAAGGTGCATTTCAACGTGATCTTCCGAACCAATGATCCCGCGATCGCTTGGGTCACTCATCACAATATGACGGGTACTACTTATCAGCAGTATTTCGACAAGTACCGCGATCGGGGTTTTGCATTGGATCATGTTGATTCTTATGGGGTTGGCAATGAAGTTCGTTATGCGGCGATATGGACCAAATCGAGTGACGCATTTATCGCTTATCATGGCAAGACTTCAGCCGATCATCAGGCGGAATTCAACTCGCTGACGAGCAAAGGATGGACACCTAAGGTCATATCTGTAGCCTCAGTGCAAGGTAAACGGTTCTATACGGCTCTGTACACCAAGCAGGCGATCGGCAATTTTGAGGCACGCTCATTCCTTACCCCCTCGGAATACCAAACTAAGTTCGATCAAAACACTGCTAACGGTCGATATCTCCACTACCTGAACAGCTACGTTCACGAAGGCAAACCCCGCTTCGCCGCTATGTGGGCAGAGAAGCCCAAAGTGTCCGGTTTCAAAGCCAAACATGGGCTGACCAGCAATCAATTCCAAAGTAACTGGGAAGATGCGCTAAGTGCTGGTTTTAGTACACGGGCGATCACTGGCTATGAAGATGCTGGCAATGTCCGATTTGCTGCCTACTGGACTAAGTAGATGCTCGATAGTCTTAGGGTGCGGTTCATATCCAACCCTATGCAGATAGTTCGAGAATCAAGTCTAGTTCTTGGGAATATCTTAAAGAGGTCATCTTCATCAAAATAGGACTTACGCAAAGCCTTTATGTGTAGGGTGTGTTAGCGCAGCGTAACGCACCTTTCCCGCCATGTATGGTGTAGCTGCGTAAGTCCTGTCCCATTTAAACTCCAGTTAAAATAAGGTGATCACAATCTCACCCATCAAGGGAGTTCTCAAAAATCGCAAATATGTGGAGGACTGACTGGGCAAGTTGGTTGTGCTCCTTCGGAGCTATCCGAAAAAATCGGATTCTCTGTAAGGTGAAGTACCTTCAAGTTAGTGAGTCCAGAAAGAGGGCTGATATCTGTGATTTGGTTACCGTTGAGACTAAGCGCGTTCAGATTTTGTAGTCCGGAAAGAGGACTGACATCTGTGATTTGGTTACCGTTGAGACTAAGATGCTTCAGATTTTGTAATTCTGCCAGAGGACTGACATCTTGGATTTGGTTGAAGTTGAGCTTAAGCCTCTTCAGGTTGGTGAGTCCAGAAAGAGGACTGACATCTTGGATTTGATTATATGTGAGGCTAAGAAACGTCAGGTTGGTGAGTCCAGAAAGAGGGCTAATATCTTTGATTTGGTTGTCTTCGAGGTGAAGCCATGTCAGATTTTGTAATTCTGCCAGAGGGCTGACATCTTGGATTTGGTTGAACTTGAGCTCAAGCGCCTTCAGGTTGGTGAGTTGGGAAAGAGGGCTAATATCTTTGATTTGGTTGAGAACTAGGAAAAGTCCTTTCAGATTGGTGAATTCAGAAAGAGGGCTAATATCTGTGATTTGGTTGTCTTCGAGGTGAAGCCATGTCAGATTTTGTAATCCTGCCAGAGAGCTAATATCTGTGATTTGGTTGTCTTCGAGGTGAAGCCGTTTCAGATTTTGTAGTTCGGCTAAAGGACTGATAGTTGTAATTTGGTTGTTTTCGAGGTTAAGGAACTCCAGGTTGGTAAGTTCTGCTAGAGAGTTAACATCAGCAATTTGGTTGCCTTCGAGGGAAAGCTCAGTCAGGTTGGTGAGTTCTGTTAAAGGACAAATATCTGTGATTTGGTTGCGTCTGAGGGTAAGATACTTCAGATTGGTGAGTTCTGTTAAAGGGCAAATATCTGTGATTTGGTTGCCGTCGAGGTGAAGCGACTCCAGGTTGGTAAGTTCTGATAAGGGACTCAGATCACTGATTTCTTGCCTGTTGAGGGAAAGCTCAGTGCGACTTGACAGATTTTCGGCAGCAAGTTCACAATCATTGGTGCCTACTTCTGCTAACAGCAACTGTACTGTTCGTCCCGCCTCGACTGATAAATCGGCTTGGTTTTGACACAACTCTTTAAAAGAACTCCCATGACTAGGTTCAGCAGCTTGAGTGACCCCCCATCCCCAACTACTGAACGCCCATATATTGATTAGCAGAGCAACGGCGCTAGTTAATTTCATCGTTAGTAAACGTCCCCTAAGTTTTGCTGGTTCTTCCGACATCTTGTGGTACATTTATAAATACCTATAACAAAAAGGATAAGTACCTGGACATAAATTTTGTACACTGTACTAATAAATGTTAACAAGCCTCAAACCCTTACTGTTGCCTGTTGCCTGTTGCCTGTTGCCTGTTGCCTAATCTTCACCGTTAACTTTACTTTTGTCCGACTACTTACCGCATATCTCCCCTAGCGATGAGAGATAGATAAATGAACCACAATTTGTATTATCCCTTGATGGAGGACTGAACCATGGGTCGAAAATTAGTCAGCCTCAGCTTTGCCACTTTACTGCTGGTACTAACGTCTGCCTTCTTACTACCAACCTTGAGTCTCTCGCCTTCAGTCGCACAAACACTTTCTGACCAAGACCAAGCTCAGAAAGCTAAAGCTGATCGGTTGCTTAGAGAAGGTAGATATCGGAATGCCCGGGATAACGTTGAAAGAGCATTAAGCAATTTCGAGGACGCCTTATTAATTTATCAAGAAATAGGCGACAATGCGGGTATGGGAGAAACCTTATACCACATTGGGATGATTTACGAAGAGAGAGAAGACTATGATCAGGCGTTGAATTACTACCAGCGATTGTTGCGAATGAGTAGCGAACTCGACAATAGCGATAGGGAAAGAGCCCTGATTCTGATCTCAAGTCTGTATCGTACCTATGGTATTCATCTCGTCGAGCAAAATCAGTATCGAGAAGCCTTAGATAAATTCCAGCAAGCCTTAGTTATTTACCGAAAAATTCGTTATAAAAGATCGCAATGGTACACGCTTAAGCGCATAGGTTTTGTTTACAGAATCTTAGGAGAGTACCAATTAGCGTTGGCAGCCTATCAGCGAGCCTTATCGATTGAGCAGGACATGGCTTTATTTCCCGGGGATGGAGTCAATTTCGAGGTCGGGCAGATTTATGAGTTACTCGGACAATATGACCTAGCATTGGAGTCCTATCAACAAGCCCTAGAACGCGCCAGAATCCCTGGACTAATGGTAGTTATCGGGAGGGGCGGGGGCGCGATTGGGGACATTGGGGGTGAAGTGCAAGCGCTCAACGCGATTGGAAATGTTCACTTCCAGCTCAAACAGTACGAATTAGCCTTAGATTTTTACCAGCAAGCTTCAGCTGTACTCAAAACAGTTGAAAATAAAGAATACAAAAAATTCCTGGAAGCCTCGACACTCCATAATATTGGGGCTGTTTATCATACACAGGGAAAAGAAGAATTAGCATTGGAGTACTTGCAGCAAGCGTTAACCATCAGCCAATCATTCGGTCACAAGCAATCAGAAGGAGCATTTCTCCTCAATATAGGCAGGGTTCACTTTGAACTAGAACAATACGGATTAGCCTGGAATTTCTACCAGCAAGCCTTACTAATTGCCCAGGAAACGGGTGACAAAGCAGATGAAGGACATACGCTCAATAATATTGGTTATTTGCTAGAGGCACAGAATCAACCAGAATTAGCGATTATCTTCTTTAAGCAGGCGGTCAATATTAGAGAAGCGATTCGGGATAATATCAAGGGACTTTCCCAAGACCAACAGGAATCCTACACTGAAACCATTGCTGATGATTATCGCCATTTAGCTGACTTATTATTACAACAAAACCGTATCCTCGAAGCCCAACGAGTCCTCGATTTACTCAAAGTCCAAGAACTCGACGATTACTTGAACAACGTGCGCGGTACAGGAAATACAGCTAAAGGCGTACCCAATTTACCCCCAGAACAACAAGTTACAGAAAACTACCAAGCCATTCTTGATCAAGCCATTACTCTGGGTAAAGAACTGACCCAATTGCGACAGAAAAGTAATCGTACTCCCGAAGAGGAACAGCGTATCGCTCAACTCGTGGCAACTCAAGAAATCATTCTCGCCGATTTCAACACCTTTATCGAAAGTGACGAAGTAGAAGCACTAATTGCTCAACTTACTCCCAAGACACGCAAACCTGATTTAGTAGACGACTTAGAAGATTTTATCGGCTTACAAGATAACCTCAGAAATCTCCACCAAAATGCCGTCCTTCTCTATCCCCTAATTCTAGATGACCGCATTGAACTTATCCTTACCACTCCTGACTCTCCCCCTATCCGTCGTACTGTCACCGTTACTAAAGAACAACTTAATCAGGAAATTCTAACGTTACATCAAGCCTTACGAAATCCTACCTATAATGCTAAAGCTCCAGCCCAAAAGCTCTACAACTGGCTGATTAAACCCTTAGAAAATGACCTTACCGCAGCAGATGCCGAAACCCTGATCTACGCCCCCGATGGACAACTCCGCTACATTCCGCTTGCGGCTTTGCACGATGGTGAACAATGGTTAGTCCAACGCTACCGCATCAATAATATTACCGCTGCTTCTCTGACTGAACTCAACACAAAACCCCAGTCCCAACTCAAGATTCTGGCAGGGGCATTTACCCAAGGACACTACAGCTTTACCATGGGTCAAGAACAGTTTGAATTTGGCGGTTTGCCCTATGCTGGAGTGGAAGTGGAAACGTTAGCCGCAACGGTTCCTAATACAACTCAACTCTTTGATAACGCCTTCAATCTTGAAGACACGAAACCGAAAATGGGTGACTATAACGTCTTACATTTTGCTACTCACGGGGCAATTGTAGTCGGAACCCCGGAAGATTCTTTTATTCTGTTTGGTGATGGAACTCCTGTTACCATTGCTGATGTCCGCAACTGGAACCTAAATAACGTGGATTTAGTGGTTCTTTCTGCCTGCGAAACTGGACTTGGTGGCAATCTGGGTACAGGTGCAGAAATTCTCGGTCTAGGCTATCAGATGCAGAGGGCTGGTGCTAGGGCTTCTCTTGCTTCATTATGGACGGTGGATGATGGCGGCACTCAAGCGTTGATGAATGCCTTTTATGCGGCATGGCAAGGTGAGGCTATCACGAAAGCTGAAGCCCTACGACAAGCCCAGATTGCTCTGATTACAGGTGATTATACGGCTTTGGGAGAACAACGAGATGTGAGGGTAGCCGTGCGGGTGCGGAATGGGCTAAAACCTGAAGTGGTGAATCGTCTCAGTCATCCTTATTATTGGGCACCGTTTATTTTAATTGGCAATGGGTTGTGATTTAGCCTGAAGTTTCCCCCAGCCAAAAACTCTCCCACAGCCTCACCTTTCCACGATATATACAGCAGTTTGCTCTGCTATGCGGTACATTGTCGATCCCCCTAAATCCCCCTTAAAAAGGGGGACTTTGATCTACTTACTGTACTTCATGACAGCGCGAAGCGCTGTATCGTTGCTTTTGGGAATGGTGTTTCCAAAACGGGATGCTCCCGTTTTTTGCTACTCGGTATTGGCTAACGATTAGGATAGCGAGTTTGCTCCAACAGTTGTTCGGCAGAGGCTGCCCACTGAGCGTTACCTTGAGCCTGATAAAGGTCTCTAGCATATTGTAGAACTTGCTGGGCATCACGTAATCGATTCTGGCGCAGAAAGACTAACCCTGCCCCATAATAAGCATTGGCATAATTCGAGTTACTTTCAGCGGATTGGCGGAAGGCTGCTAGCGCTCCATCTAAATCTCCCTGTTCAAATAAAATTGACCCTAGATTATAGTAAGCTTCTGGATATTGGGGGCTGATTTTGATGGCTTGCTCAAATGCTGCTTTCGCCTGCTCAAGCTGCCCCTGTCGCAGATAAACAAGTCCCAAATGATACGCAGGTTCTGGCGCATTGCTGCTCAACTGCATCGCGTTCTGGAACGCCGCGATCGCAACCTCATATTCTCCCAATTCAGACAGGACTAACCCATAATTATAATGGGCAACCCCTAACTCCGGATCAAGTTCAATTGCTCGTCTCAAAGCATCCCGTGCTTGGGGCAAATTCTTCCCTTCCAACAACGCCGCGCCTAAATTCGCGTAAGCCAGAGCAAAGTTGGGAGCGATCTGAGTCGCCTGGTAAAACGCATCGGCGGCTGCTTGTAACTGTCCGGCTTGGCGCAAGGCTAGTCCTAGATTATAGTGCGCCGGGGCAAGCTGGGGGTTGAGTTGTGCCGCTTGACGAAATGCCGCGATCGCGTCGGCGACATTCCCTTGCTGAATTAACCTCAATCCCTGGTTTAGCTGTTCTAGTGCAGCGGGTTGGGTTGGCTTCAGAGGAGGGATAGATTGAGCCAGATAGTCAGTTGGTTCTGTCTGGAATAGCAGTGCAGGGGTGCAGGTGTGTAGGGGTACAGGGATGCATGTAGAATTATGCCATGGCGCGTCTGGGTTCATGGGAACGTTTCCCACCCTATCCGACGCCAGAGAATGATTAGCAGCAATTGCACCGACGCTAATACTCAGCAACAGTAAGCTTAATTGATAGTACAAGGCAGAAGGTTTTTTACGGGTACGTGGGTGTTTCATCATTTAGCTGAACCTGATCTCAAACGTTTTCCCCGGCTTCCCTACCCAGCAAGCTGTCATTGTTAAAAAAATATTAAGCTGATGTAGCGATAAAATTATACCATTTTTATACAACTTTAACTGTTAAACCAGGGAATATACATAAAAATTAGAAGACATTGATGGGAAGCAACGTTACTTAACTTAACAGTAATTTTCCTGACCCAACCTGGCGAAATTATCAAATTGAGGACAGAACGCGCTAATTTGATAAACAGAGAGTTGCTCATCTGCTCCATATCCATAAATGCGATAAATGCCACAGATGGGCAGATTAAGAGGTGAGCCAATCGCTTAACTTAGAGAGGAGACAAGACCTCACTCCCTTAACCGATCACTTGATTAACATTAGTCTGGGGGAAAATATGAACCAAAACGCCGTAACCGCCACCCGTAATGTGGCAATTGTTGGTCCCTATTTGAGTGGTAAAACCAGCCTGTTAGAAAGTTTGTTGTTCGTTACCGGGGCGACATCTCGGAAAGGGAACATCAAAGATGGAAATACCGTAGGCGATGCCATAGCCGAAGCACGCGATCGCACGATGACAGTGGAGATCAATGTCGCCGATACCGAATATCAGGGCATTCGCTTCAACTGGATTGACTGTCCGGGTTCGATTGAGTTTGCCCAAGAAACCTATAATGCGCTTATGGGTGTCGATGCGGCTGTTGTCGTCTGTGAACCCACGAGCGATCGCGTGCTGATGCTCGCCCCCTTATTCAAGTTTCTGGATGACTGGAAAATTCCCCACCTCGTCTTTGTCAACAAAATCGATCAACTCTCCTGTGACGGGGGAGCCTGCGGTCAATCCTATCGCCAGATTTTAGACGCCTTGAAAGGGGTATCCTCCCGCCCCATTGTTCCTCATCAGTACCCGATTGGCAAAGCAGAACAGCTAATCGGGTTTATTGATTTAGTCACTGAACAAGCGTTTCATTATCATACAGGCGCTCCGGCTGACCCTGTACCCCTGCCCGACTCCCTCAAAGACGCCGAACATGCCGCACGGGAAGAAATGCTGGAAGCCTTGGCAGATTTTGATGACCACTTACTCGAAGAACTTCTAGAGGAAATTGAACCGCCCCAAGAGGAAATTGTCAAGGACCTAAAAATGGAATTGGGGGCGGATTTAATTGTGCCTGTATTTATCGGTGTCGCCGAACAAGATTATGGGGTGCGCCACCTGATTGATGCCCTATTACGGGAAGCCCCCGCCCCAGAAGCCACGGCGGAACGTCGGGGATTGACGGGTAAAGGTAGCGCAACCGTAGCCCAAGTGCTGAAAACCTATTACACTCCCCAAGGGGGCAAACTTTCATTGGCACGAGTTTGGACAGGTCAACTCACTGATGGTGCGGTTCTGAATGGAATTCGGGCTGGTGGACTATACCATATCTTTGGTCAGCAACAGCAGTCTACCCCAGAAGCAAAGGCAGGTGATATTGTTGCGATCGGACGATTAGAGGGGATTCACACCGGTGACACTCTGAGTACAGAGGAGAAGGGAGCAAAAGAATTACCGAAAGCCCCAGCCATGAAACCGGTCTATGGTTTTGCGATTACCGCCGAAAATCGCAAGGATGAAGTTAAACTCAGTGGGGCGCTAACCAAGCTTTTAGAAGAAGATCCATCGTTGGCTTGGGAGCAGCATGAGGACACCCATGAAATTATCCTCTGGGGACAAGGTGAAATACACCTAAAAGTGGCGTTAGACCGATTGCGGCGCAAATATAATCTGCCGATGGATACTCACCTTCCCCGGATTCCTTATAAAGAAACGATTCGTAAATCCACATCCTCCCACGGGCGCTATAAGCATCAAAGTGGCGGTCATGGGCAATTTGGGGATGTGTACCTCGATATTAAGCCCGTGGAGCGTGGTGAAGGCTTTAGCTTTTCGGAAAGCATTGTCGGTGGCGTTGTTCCGAAACAATATATTCCAGGTGTTGAGACGGGGGTGCGGGAGTATTTGTCCCAAGGTCCTTTAGGCTTCCCGGTTGTTGATGTGGCGGTTACATTAACCAATGGGTCGTATCATTCCGTCGATAGTTCCGAACAGGCGTTTAAACAAGCCGCACGAGTGGCGATGACGGAAGGGATGCCCAAGTGTAATCCGGTACTGTTGGAACCGATTATGGCAATTCAGGTGTCTGCACCAACGGAGTTTACCTCGAAAGTGCTGCAACTGATATCCGGGCGTCGGGGACAAATTCTCAACTATGAACCAGTATCGGGTTGGAACGGATGGGACTGTATTTCTGGGTATTTGCCTCAGTCCGAAATGCATGACTTTATCATAGAGTTGCGATCGCTTACGTTGGGGATTGGCTTCTTTAACTGGGAGTATGACCATCTCCAGGAAGTTCCGGGTAAGTTGGCTGATAATGTTCTCGCGGCTACCGGGAATGGGAATGGCAACGGATAAATACTGAGTTTAAGCTAGGTTTGTAGTTGCGATGCAAGCGCCATCAGTACGCTTCACGCTGACTACAAACGTCATAATTTATGTAGAGACGCGCCATGGCGCGTCTCTACAATGGTGCCGAAAGTCCTAATCGATGTGTCTACTGCTATACAGTCTGTCGTTCTAAGTCCCTATGTCTGATACACGAAACTGGTATATTGTCAAGCAAAAAAATGGACAATGCGAAATTGTTCCCAGCACTCAAGTAGAAGGAGAGGAAACCTCAGAACGCTGGGGACCTTTTTCATCTCAGCAAGACGCGATCGCACGTCGAATTGGGCTGATTCGGGCAGGAAAATGCCAGCCTGCCTAAAACACTGATTTCACGGATTAGAGAGAGATTGGGGTGGGGGTGGGGGCTGTTAGTCAATGGGTAGAGGATGATCAGATTGACATGACTTTCGTTTTCGCCAGATGTGTCATGGCGCGTCTGGAACATGCATCGTCTACATCCCCTACTACCTATGGAGTTTGAACGGATGCCCGATCATTGGGTTCCCCGGCAATTGCCTGGTTGAGAACGTCTAGGGCTTTTACATATTGGGGATCGTCTGGCGTACCAATTTTAGTCCGATCCTTCTGTAATTCCTTGCGTTGTTCCTCAGTCAGTTCTATGACAATATCTGGCGGAATCCCCTCCTTATTAATATCACGACCACTGGGCGTCAAATACTTCGCAATGGTCACCGCCAAACCCGAACCATCTCCGAGTCCACGTACTGATTGTACCAAGCCTTTGCCAAAGGTCTGAGTTCCGACTAAAGTGGCTCGTTCGTTATCCTGCAAAGCACCCGACAGAATTTCACTAGCACTAGCTGAACCGCCATCGACTAGGACAACTAACGGTTTATCTGTCAAGGCTCTATTCCTGGCGACCTCTTCATTTGAGCTACCCTGACGATTCACCGTAGACACAATCTTGCCTTTATCGAGCCACATACGGGCAATCTCAATACTAGAGTAGAGTAATCCGCCCGGATTAGATCGCAAATCCAAGATATAGCCATTAACATCCTGCGTCTCTAACTCCTTAATCGCCTCGCGCATTTCCTGTGCCGCGATCGCGCTAAACTGATTCAAGCGAATATAACCAATCTCACCCGTGGGTGTACTCCGATAACTGTAGCGTACTGGATGAATTTCAATCCGCGCCCGTGTGATTGTATAGTCGATTTCCTCCTCGTCGCGTTGAATGGTAAGGGTCACATCAGTACCCGGTTTCCCGCGAATCAGTTGCACGGCGTCATTCACATCCATACCTTCGGTACTCTGACCGTCAATCTTGACGATTAGATCCTTGGCCAGAATACCTGCTTGAAATGCGGGTGTATCCTCAATTGGCGAAATCACCACCAACTTTTTCGTGTCCTCATCCTGGGCGATTTGAATCCCTACACCCGTTAATTCCCCAGAGGTATCAATTTGCATGTTTTTGAACTCTTCGGGGTCCATGAATCGGGTATAGGGATCGTCCAGCGTCTCGAGCATTTCCCGAATGGCTTCGTAAGCTTCTTCCTTGTCAGAATACTCACGGTTTAAATAATCATTCCGAACGGCTCGCCAATCCACCTGGTTGAAGGTAGCATCTACATACTGGCGATCGATAATTTGCCAGACTTCATCAACTAGCTCTTTGGGGCTTTCCTGGAAGAAAGCCTGACTTTGAGATAAATGCAGACCAGCCCCTGTAACTGCAACCGTTGTTAAGACTACTGCGGTCGCCCCGACCACGAGGCTACGTTTTGTAATTACCATAATCCTTTCACAAGCTGGAGGAAAACGACTGCAAAGGAATTACGCTCACTCTAACACAGGCTATGCCAGCACGCTCCTGTTGCACATCTTTGTTATCCATCCTAACTTGCTTGCAGTCCGGATGTAATGGTTGTTGAGTTTTAAATCGGGACGGGTGAAGGGGAATGCGGCTGTATTGGCTCTGATCCAATCCCTACAGTGTATACCTATCATGCTTTTCAGGCATTCAATCGGTTCCGGCTCCCCTCCCCGCCGCCAAACAAATTCAGTAGACCGAAAACTTTTCGGTTGACATCCCAAGGGAGCAGAGAAACCGGGGAGCAGAGGAGCAAGGAAAAATTTAACCTGATTTTTCGTATTCTGGGATACATTTTCCAGGTAAGGCTTCTCACCGCACTAACTGTACAACTTATTCAATCAACGAAACAACTGGGGATAAATCTGTCGCCAAGCCAATCCGGAAAAAAGACCGATTCCCAAGAGTAGCCCGATTAACTGCACAAACCAGAAATTGGGTAATCCGAGGGGCCAGCGCAATAGATCAACTAAAGCAGCAAGGGGCAAGAGATTGGCAATATTTTCCAGGATAGGCGGTAACGTTTCACGGGGAAAATACGTCCCACAGAAGGTAAACATCGGGACGATAAACAAGAAAAGTGGTATGTTAATTTGGTCAATTGTACGCATGGTTCCTGCTGAAAACAGTCCCATAACGCCAAATAGCATACTACCTAAAATAATCAGGGGCAAGGATATCAGAAAATGCCACCCTGAGTAGATTCCCCACACCACAGCCACTAATCCCGTCAAGCTACCCGCGATAATTCCTTTTGTGGTTGCCCATAGCCAGTCTCCCAAAAACACTTCCGTGAAGCTTAACGGTGAAGTCAGTAAAGCTTGCCAAGTTTTTTGGAATTTGAGGCGAATAAAACTGCCAAAAGCCCCCTCAAAAAAGGATTGGAACAGCACGCCAATGGCAATCATACCGGGGGCAATAAATTTTAAGTAAGAAACTGTTTCACCGTGGTAAGTAACATCCCCGACTAAAGGACTAAGCCCATAGCCAAACGCGACGAGATAAATAATCGGTTCAGAAAGGGGAGGTAAGCTATTCACCAGCCAGGTTTTCTGATAAACCCTAGCATGACGATACCAGACTGAGTAGACTCCCCAAGGGGTAACAGAAATGCCTTTCATTTTGATTTGGGATTTCAAAGATTGTATTTTGAATGAATTCTTTGTGGCAGTAGATTAGCTAACAGATGACTGTAGGAGCGGGTTTGACCCTAATCGTTTGTTGCCACCCAGATGCTAATAAACCCGCCCAGACTCCATGCAAAAATTATTTGACAAATGACAAATGACGAAGGACAAATGACAAATTATTCCAGTGACATGCCTGTCAAGTGCAAAAATACATCGTCTAAATTGGTGTGGCGACGGGTTAAGCTAACCGGATTGGTGGCATCCAGACATTCCCAAAGAGAGTGGGGATTGTCTGCGGGTAAACCAATCAGGTAACCATTGCCAAAAGAGCGATACCATGTTTGATACTGATGGGCGAGTTGTTGAAGGATTTCTGCGGAAATGCCCTCAATTTCTACTACCTCTGTGCCAACAGTGCGCTCAATCAATTCCTCTGGAGTGCCTTGGTCAATCATTTTACCCTGTTGGAGTAAAATAAGGCGATCGCACAATCGTTGGGCTTCATCCATATAGTGGGTTGTCAACAGCACTCCACAGCCTTTTTGCTTAAGCTGACTGACTAACTTCCAAAAATCTTGCCGCGCATGGGGATCAAGTCCAGTTGTTGGTTCATCCAGAAACACCACTTGCGGCTGATTAATCAACGCCCGTGCCAACACCAGACGCCGCTTCATCCCGCCAGACAGTTGATCAACCCGATGTTTAGCATAGTCTTGCAACCCTACTTGTGCCAGTAACTCCCCTGCCCGTTTTCGGGCAGTTTTGCCAACAATCCGATAATGATGGGCAAAGAAAATCAAGTTATCGAAGACACTAAAATCGGGGTCAAGATTATCGTCTTGAGTAACAATTCCCATCGAGGAACGCGCCAAACGTCCTTGAGATTGGATTTGATGCTGTCCAAGTTGCACAAAACCCTGACTGGGAATCACTGCACCATAAAGCATTCCTACTGTAGTAGTTTTCCCAGCACCATTGGGACCAAGCAGACCCAAAATTTCTCCCGAATTCAGGGTAAAATTGACACCTTGAACAACATGGTTTGAACCGTAAGATTTCCACAAGTCATAAGCCGTGAGTACCACGGATTGGGTTTGAGGTTGAGCCGTTGTCAGAGTCATAGGTAATGGTGATTACACCGCCGATTGCTTACACCCAGAAACTGTAGGGGCGCACAGACGTGCGCCCGATGTAACCGTAAAATCTATTCCATCATTTTAGCTGTGCCACGCCAGTAAGGTGGGCAATGCCCACCCTACTATTAATCATCCCTTACAGGCAAAGGAGTCTCCAGAATTTCCATCAACAACTCTAACCGGGAAGGACGAGACAAAAGTGGAATCAGGTTTGGCAATGAGTAGTAGTCACCCGCAAAGGTAAACGTATCCACCTGCACTTGCCGTTCCCGCAACTTTTGTTCAATCCAGTCGTAGTAACTACCCACCTTGACGATGATCACATTTGGCAGCACATTCAACTCCTGACAATAGGCATCAAAAGCGTTGCCAAAATAGGGCGCAGTGTTTTCCCCTTGATCCGTCACCAAGATAAACTGTTCCACCAACTGCTTACGCCGACGCATCGCCTCAACGCTACAGCCGATACTGGTTCCACCCCCAGCCCGGATGTGCTCAAAGGCACGCTCCCAGTGGCTGTACAGATGCTCCTGCGGCAGATTATTTGCCAAGATATCGCCCAATCGGGTATCACGACTCAGGTTGGCTTGGACGGGGTAGGGCATCGTGTCAAAGGCATAGACAAACAACTCCGCTTCCGTAATCCCGGAAATCAACGCAGCCAGATGCTTACCCACTTCTAAGGCTTGATGCATGGAGCCAGACTTATCCACCAACAGCGCCGTGGATTTGGCGATTTTGCCGCGCTTTTTCACCTGCTCATCCATGACGCGCTCTAACTGAGCGGTAGTGGCGAGATCTAATCCCGCCGCTTCAGCCGCAACTCGTCCCTTGAGGGCGGATACACGGCTATCCGATTGAGCTGCAACCAGCTTTTCATCAATCAACGCCTTTACCTGAGGGTGTTCCATGGCTCCCCGCGCCTTGAGAGACTTGAGGTTATTAATCACCTCTTGGGGTGTCATGGAATTAATCAGGGCGACTAATACCGTGGGCGTGATTTGCTTGACTGCACCAATGGCAATCGTGTAAGGAATCTTATGTGCTACGATTTGCCGTGCTTGTTCGGTGGGAGTTGCTGCTTTTGCCAACTGCTTGAGCGCAAACGCCAAACTATCCTCCGGAGGAGCATCCTTAAACAGGATGGTATTCGCCCGCTCACTCGGCTTAATGTGTAAGGTAGCGTAGAGGTGCTTCATGGACTTGCGTCCCCGCAACGCCGCACGGTCAAAGAATTGGGGCTGTTCTTCCCGCTTTTGCAAATAGCGCCGTACTGCGGTTCGGGCGGAACGAGGAACCTTCTGTTGATGCTGCTTCATGAAGTCCACAATTCGCGCCACTTGGTAAGGGGGAAATGTTTGCAGCAACATGAATCCGGCTTCCCGGTGTTCTGTTAACTGACTGGTCAACAGATTCCCTATAAACACTTCTTTGTGGTCACGAACATCCCCTTCTTTCTGATACCATACACCGAGGTGTCCATAGAAGATAGGGTCAAGTTCCACCATCATTTTGTGCAAGTCTGCAACCTTATTTAACTCTCGGTGAGGGGTGGTTAACAGACTGTTGAGCATTTCCAAACGCAAGTCGCGTTCTGCGGTATTCATGACAACCTCCTTTAATGAAAAGAATGGAGGCAAATGTCGCACGCTTTGACTAAAAATAGTGCCGCACAAGTTCAGAAAGCTATTTAGTTTACCGTGACAGGGTAAGGATGTAAGCTTTCCCGGTTAGGGCGCGGCGACAACTGCCATTTGTTTTTGTAAATATGGGGTTGAGTAAAGGGCGACCCGAGCCTATTAAGCGGACAACATTGTTACGTTGTGCCAGCGGGCATTGGTGTCAACTTAAGCTCAACCCCTCTCCCCCAGCCCCTCTCCCACGCCGGGGAGAGGGGAGTAAGAGAATCTGGTTCCCCTTCTCCCACCCCCCTCGTTCCCCCCTACAAGAGGGGGGAGGACAGAGGATGCTATCGCTTTTATTTCAAGGGAGAAGGGGTTAGGGG
>NZ_JAVJNP010000176.1:0-21872 GCF_040217205.1 Coleofasciculus sp. A1-SPW-01
GGCGAGTATCCTCCTGACCAATATCATTAAACGACGCTTCAGCAACCACTTACTAGACATCCCCAACGATCGCAGTTCCCATACCCAACCGACTCCCCGTGGCGGTGGCTTGGGTTTCATCCTGGCGTTTGCCATAACGGGATTAATTGCCACTCTATTCGCCCGTTATTTTCCTCAACTTCTACCCCACCCCTTAATTAACCCCAACCCAACCTTCCTGTGGCTCATCCTAACTCCCTTAGCCATCATTGGTATCATTGATGATCGCCAAGGGCTTCCCGCCAGAATACGCTACCTAGTGCATCTGTCCGTCGCCAGCCTCGCGATCGCGTGTTTCGGTTCCTTCCCCCTACCCTGGCTCCCTAACTTCGGTCTAGTCGGTCAAATAATCGCGATCGCACTCACCCTGATTGGCATCACCGCCCTAATTAACTTCTACAACTTTATGGATGGTTTAGATGGTCTGGTTGCCAGTGTGACCGCCCTCCAGATGGCATTCTTGGCGTTTTATCTCAATCAACCCCTATTCTGGCTGCTTGTCGCCGCCCTCCTAGGTTTTCTCTGGTGGAATTGGTCTCCGGCGAAAATCTTTATGGGCGATGCAGGTAGCACCGTCTTGGGAGCCAGTGTAGCCATCGCCCTGCTCAACAGCCCTAATCCCGTGCAAGCCTGGTCTGCTCTGGCTGTAACCCTCCCCCTCACCGCTGATGCCATCTACACTATTATCCGTCGCCTGATCCGCCAAGAAAACATCTTTAAAGGGCATCGTAGCCACCTTTACCAGCGGCTTCAGCAATCGGGTTGGACTCATCGCCAAGTCGCTCTCACCTACCTCATCGCCACCAGTATAATTATCCTATTCATCACCACTCTAGGGACTCTGGGGAGTTGGTTCAGTTTAATCGGGGTACTGATAGGACTTGCGATCGCGGAAATGTATCTCCAGGCGACAAGAGCGATCGTTTAAAATGTCGCCCCTACCAGATCCCCGACTTCTTGAAGAAGTCGGGGATCTAACTCACCTAATCAGACGGGTGATTCAGGCTCAATCCATCATCTCGCGATCGCGAAACGTTGCTTCCCAGTATAATGTCGGCAAAATCATTGTTCTCAGTCGAATGGCATACTGATTAAGGCTGGTGGGCAATGCCCACCCTACTGGCGTGGCACACCTTATTTGGTGGATTAGAATTGTAGGGGCGCATGGCGTGCGCCCGGTTTAAACGTCAAATCTATTCCACAATTTTAGCTGTGTCACGCCACTACGGTCTATCTCGCGATCGCGAAACGTTGCTCCCCAGCAATGTCTAGATAGGCGGATAGCTACAGCGGATATTTTAAAAACCGAATTGGCGCACTGGCAAGAAGAACGAAATCAGGAAAATACGAAAGTTAAATGGCAATTCACAACCGAAGATGCTCGGATGAAACTTCATCATCTTTACCTACAATTTTAAGCTTGCCAAGCCACTACGGTATATCCTGACTTTTCACTTTTTTTTTGCACGCAAGGGGGAGAATTCAAAGCCTCTCTCCTTGCAGGAGAGAGGTTTGGAGAGAGGTATTCCAGATCCCGTGAAAAGTAAGATGGTATATCAAGGGTGGAGGCGATCCCCAACAGTTCGTGTAGGGGCAACCCGCACGGCACCAATCAACGCCTGTATCCACTCAATGGGATCGGGTTGCCCTTTACTCAACCAAAAATTCCAACATTGCCAACGCTACCCATTAGGATGAGCGATGGGATAATTGATCCTGAGAATCCAGATTAACTGCTATGCCATCTCAAACCTTAAAATACGCTTACTTTCCCGGTTGTGTCGCCCAAGGCGCTTGCCGAGAATTGTACCAATCCACCGCCGCCCTGACTCAAGCCTTGGGCATTGAACTGATTGAACTGAAAAAAGCTTCCTGTTGCGGTTCTGGCACATTTAAGGAAGATTCCCGATTGCTGGAAGATACTGTAAATGCCCGTAATATTGCCTTGGCGGAGGAATTGGATCTGCCCCTGTTAACCCATTGCAGCACCTGTCAGGGGGTGATTGGTCATGTGGATGAACGCTTAAAGGACTTTCAACAGACTGATCCGGGTTACGTGGAGCAAATTAATGGCTTACTGAAAAAAGAGGGCTGTTCCCCTTATAAAGGGAATAGCGAAGTCAAACACCTGCTGTGGGCGTTAGTCACAGATTATGGACTAGACGCCTTACAAGAACGGGTTACCCGAAAGTTAAGCGGGTTAAAATGTGCTGCGTTCTATGGCTGTTATTTGCTGCGAGGACAAACCACAATACCCTACGACAACCCGTTTCACCCCGAATCGATGGAAAATGTATTCCGATCCGTTGGCGCAACTCCGGTTTATTATCGTGGACGAACCCAATGTTGTGGTTGGCCCATTGCCAGTTATGCGACTGAGCAATCCTTCCAAATGGCAGGGAAAAATATCCAAGAAGCCATTGACGCGGGGGCGGATTGTATGGTAACACCTTGCCCATTGTGCCACCTGAATCTTGACTCTCGTCAACCGGAAGTGGAAAAGGTAATTGAGCGTAAGCTGGGATTACCGGTGTTACATTTACCGCAATTGGTGGCTTTGGCGCTAGGGATTCCGCCCAAGCAGTTGGGGTTGAGTAAGCATATTGTCTCCACCAAACCTGTTTTAGAGAAATTGGGCTTATAATCCATTCCCCTACCCGATCCTCGACTTCTTGAAGGTTGGGGATCTAAATTAGCGATCGCATCGGCAACGGATGAAAGCAACATTTATAATTCCCCTGTAGGGGCGACCCGCTTGACCTAATTAACAACACCAGTCCATTCAATGGGGTCGGGTCGCCCTTTACTCAACTTTTGTCCGACTACTTATCATGCATTTAAATTGGGTATTAGTAGCGAGCAAGATGCTCGCACTACAAGGATGAGATAAAAATATAATAAGCCGAAAAAAACCGCCCTGATCCTATTCGTTTTGTCTTGACAAAAACAACGATTCATGAATCAACCCCTCCTCAACAAAACTTGGGCTTCCCAATCCTGCTCGCCGCGAGATCTAATTTCATTTATTCTCCCCAGACGCGCCATGGCGCATCTGGAACATGCTCCCCTATCCCTTGCAGTAGTGTTGGGCTTCCTCGCTGTCGTCTGATGAATGGGGATGAGGTATCGTAGAAACAAGCACAGGCAAAAGCCATCCCCAATGCGGCGTCTAATACCAAATCCGGATTGACTACCCCCTTTATAATTCAGTCCGCGCAGGCGGACGAAAGTTTGTGTAGCTGTGACGTCCAGTCGCCAAGATGCTTTATGGATATTTTAATCGTTGAAGACGAAGCGGAAATCGCCAAACTCATCCAACTTACCCTAGAACGGGAAGGTTTCACCTGCTACTCCTGTCGCGATGGACTAGCCGCCATTCAAGCCTTCCAAACTCAGCAACCGGATGTAATTATTCTCGACTTAATGCTACCTGGATTGGATGGACTGGAAGTTTGCGCCAGAATTCGCCAAAAACCGGGACCCAAAGACCCCTATATTCTAATGCTGACGGCGAAGGGAGAGGAAATTGACCGCGTAATTGGGCTATCAACGGGTGCGGATGATTACCTCGTCAAACCCTTTAGCCCTACCGAACTGGTGGCGAGAGTTCGGGCGCTATTGCGGCGTAGTTTACGTCACAGTGGACAGTCCCTCGTCTACCGTACCCAACATTTTACAGTGGATGTGGATCAACATACAGCCAGTCGCCAACTAGAGTCTGGGGAATCAGAACCCCTGGATTTAACCACGTTAGAATTTAATCTGTTGGCAACCTTTACCAGTCAACCCGGTCGAGTTTGGAATCGTACTCAACTGATTGATAAGCTGTGGGGGAATGACTTCTTTGGCGATGAACGGGTGGTTGATACCCATGTCGCCCGGTTGCGGAAAAAAATAGAACCGGACCCCAGTAATCCGACCTTTATTAAGACGGTTATCGGTGTTGGTTATAAATTTGAAGATAACCGTGTAGACTAAACTTATAGAAACTTGTAGTTTAGTCTTTCATACTGGGTTAACCCGCTTCCCAGCATATTTTGATTGCTTTGATGGAAGCTCTAAGTCAATAGCTGATGTTTTTGATGTGTAACTTTCCTCTTGAATAACTACCTTGATAAGCTGTTCGGCATTTAAACCTTAATGTCAATAATGGCGAAAGCCGTGTAGTGCGAGCATCTTGCTCGCTACATTGAGCATCTTGCTCGCTACATTGAGCATCTTGCTCGCTACTAATACCCAATTTAAATGCATGACAGCTTAATACTGGTTCGGCTTTCGGCTGGTAGGTTGCTTTGAAGGAAAGCTTTTAGCTTGTTGTAGTATTGGTTTCGACTTTTGAGTAGTCTTCCATTAACCAACATTGGCTGAAAACCGGGTTGGTTTTTCTACAATGCAAACCCGCAACAGTTCAGAACCCCTGCCTGTAAAGAAACACCAAAGCGGGCGATCCGACCGTCTGTAGGGGACTCTTCATGAAGAATTACCTACTAGGCTAGTGCAGCGGGCATAAAAATACTTGAGCAGCTTCGTAGATACGATGAAGCAGGGGGAGCAGAGGGAGCAGGGGAAGCGGGGGGAGATATTAGCTGTTCAGTTATTTCTGCCTTCTTGCACTAGGTTCTTTTAACCCGTTTTAACGGGTTTTAGCTTTTAGCCCGAACTTTAGTTCAGGGCTTCACTTAAGCCTTAAGCCAAGCCCACAAAGCCAAAATTTTATCGAACCCCATGAGTAAAACCGGTTTACGTCGCCGCCGCAAATCCTTACCCTTAGTCTCGCGCCTGTTTCTCTCCCATTTGTTGGTGATGATTGTCGGCGTGGGTTCCCTATTAATTATTAGTAAACTATCTTCGCCGCGCTTCTTTATTTTGCATCTGCAACAATTAGAAGGCAAAGGAGTTATCTTTCGCGTTGCTCGTACCTCTCTACTACAAGGATTTCAAACCGCATGGAATCGCGGCACATTTTGGTCAGTTATTGTTGGCACGACGGCAGCAGGAGGACTTAGTTATTGGTTGTCTCGTCGCATCGTCAAACCCCTGACTCAAATTGAAGATATTACCCAACAATTTGCAGCAGGGAAGCTAGATAAACGACTTCCCCCCAGTGAAATTCCTGAAATTAATCAACTCGCCACCAGTTTTAATCAAATGGCGGTGAGTTTAGAAGATGTGGAACAGCGGCGACGAGATTTAGTCAGTGATTTGACTCATGAACTACGAACCCCACTGACGGTACTAAGAGGTTATTTAGAAGAACTGGCTACACAACGGATGGACGCAACGCCTGCGATGTATCACCAGTTGGCAAAAGAAACGCGCCGATTGGAACGGTTAATTAACGATTTACAGGAACTCTCGAAAGCCGAAGCGGGTTATCTGCCAATCAAAGTTGAACCCGTAAATGTGCGTCCCTTGTTAGAATCACTGGTACAAAAGTTTACGGATCAGGTGTTGGAAGAAGGTCCTGCATTGCAGTTAGATTGTCCGGAGAAATTGCCGCGAGTATTGGCGGATAGTGACCGACTTGAACAGGTACTGATGAATCTTTTAGGGAATGCTATTCGCCATACTCAAACGGGTAAAATTACGGTTCGGGTGTGGGTAGAACGGCATGGAATAAAAGGTATTATTCCTAGGTTATGGATTGCGGTAACCGATACGGGTATGGGAATTGCCCCAGAGGATCTCCCTCATGTGTTTGAACGGTTCTGGCGGGCGGAAAAATCGCGCAATCCTCACACTGGAGGAACGGGGATAGGGTTAGCGATATCAAAGCGGTTGGTGGAATTGCAAGGAGGTGAGATTGAGGTGGAAAGTCAGTTAGGGATCGGTAGTACGTTTCGGTTTTATCTGCCATTGGCGTGACTTTTGTGTCAAGGTAAACAGAGATTCAGTTCCTTCGCTACATTTAAGCTAGGGCGAGTCGAGACAAGTTAATTTTAACACCGCCATATTTGAGCAGCGACTCGCCCCTAAAATCTACAATTTCAATAATTGCTACAAATGTTGTAATCCTGACAATCTTTATGATTGAAATAGTAGAGACGTTGCATGACGTCTCTACTAAGTGATGCGTCCTAACCGCTATGGCGATTGCTATAAAACGGAAAATCAGTTAATAAATTCCCCGCAGGTGATCGCGCCCGTTATGGATGAAGAATGAAAAAAATACCTGTGGTCTCCCTGTAGGGGCGACCCGCTTGCACTAATTAACAACTCTAATTCACTTAATTTACTCGGGTCGCCCTCTCCTCAACGTCCTGTGTCAGAAGGTACTTCTTGACAAATTTATTTCGCCATCTAATAATTAACGCAGTTAATGGGTAAACATGTCGAATCCTGAGCGTTCATGGTGCGGATTTGTAGGTTCCTACCCAAGTACGGACGAGTCACAGTTATCTTTAATAAATATGCTGAATAAGCCCAGATTGAAACAATGCTTTCAGGTGGAAACGGTTGAACCAGAAACAGTATTTTTGTTGTCAGAGCGAGGTTCGATTCAACTCAATCGCCATCTCTATCAACAATTAGTCCCGTTAATCGATGGGCATCATACGGTTGAAGACATTATTGATCAAGTTCTTCAGGATCTACCGTCAGAAACGATTTCATTTCAAGAGATGCTTAATACTAGCGTCATGGCGCGACACGCCCTGATGCAGATGGAACAGAAAGGGTATATTGTAGAAAGTGAGTCTCTATTGCCCGATCATTTAGCCAGCTTCTGCGAGATGCTAAATGTTGAGGTTCAGCAGGCTTACCAGCGATTACAAAGGACAAAAGTAGCCGTAAGCTGTTTGGGTTCTCTAGCCAGTTCTGAGTTCCTATCGACGCTGGAATCCCTACAGATTCAAGTGGCGGATCAGGGAGAGATTGATGTCGTTTTAACCGATGACTATTTACACGTTGATTTAGACGCATTCAATCAAAACGCTTTACAATCTCAACGCCCCTGGATGCTGGTTAAACCCGTGGGAACGATGGTTTGGATTGGACCGATTATTCAGCCAGAGAAAACGGGCTGCTGGCACTGTTTAGCGCAACGGTTACGGGATAACAGACCGATAGAACGCTTTATTCAAAACCAGCAGAACTGTTCTACACCGATACCGATTCCTTTAACCTCTTTTCCGGCTAGCGTCCAAACGGCTTGGGGAATGGCAGCAACGGAACTCTTTAAATGGATTGTTCAGGGCGAAAATCAACGGTTAACCGGGGTTCTGGTGACTCACGATACCTTATCTTTAGACACCCGAAATCATCGTTTAGTGAAGCGTCCGCAATGTCCCAGTTGTGGATTGAATCAGCAGTTGAACCGTAAACCCTTACCGATTATTCTGGGACACCGAAAGAAGCGTTTTACCACCGATGGCGGACATCGTTATTGTTCACCGGAAGAAACGCTGAAAACCTATCACCATCACCTGAGTCCGATTACCGGTGTTGTGCGAGAATTGACTCGGTTAGAGACAGGTGTCAATCATTTAACTCATACTTATATCGCCAAGCATCATTTCGCTACACTGTTTGATGATCTCAACACCTTACGCCAAAATCTTGGGGGTCGCAGTGCGGGAAAAGGGCGCACGGATGCTCAAGCCAAAGCCAGTGGGTTTTGTGAGGCGATTGAACGCTATTCTGGGGTGTTTCAGGGGGACGAAATTCGGGAAAACGGGAGTTATCAAACGCTAGGCGATCGCGCGATTCATCCGAATACCTGTATGAATTTTAGCCCGAGTCAATATGAAACTCGTCAGGAGTGGAATAGTAACTGTGTGGGGTGGTTTCAAAAGGTTCCCGAACCCTTTGACGAGGAACGAGAGCGAGAATGGACGCCAGTTTGGTCGTTAACGGATCAGGGGTTTAAATATCTGCCGACAGCGTATTGTTATTATGGCTATCCCCAAGCCGAAACAGCGGAGTGTTGGGCAGATTCTAATGGGTGTGCGGCGGGAAATACGCTGGAAGAAGCGATCCTGCAAGGGTTTATGGAATTAGTGGAACGGGATAGTGTGGCGTTATGGTGGTATAACCGGATTCAACGCGCCAAGGTTGATTTAGAGAGTTTTGATGACCCCTATTTTTATCAATTAAACGAGTATTACCAAAGCCTGCATCGGGAACTCTGGGTGCTGGATATTACCAGTGATTTGAATATTCCCGTCTTTGCGGCGATTAGTCGGCGATGCGATCGCGCGGTGGAAGATATCATTTTGGGGTACGGCGCTCATTTTGACCCGAAAATTGCTATTCAACGGGCGTTGACGGAGGTGAATCAGATTCTCCCTTCGGTGTTAAGGGCAAATGCTGATGGTAGTACATTGTATAATCCTGGGGCTGATCCGATGGCGCTGAACTGGTGGAAAATGGCAACGGTGGCGAATCAGCCTTATTTAGTTGCGGATGAGACTATGGCGGTCAAGGTACAGTCAGATTATCCGCAAGTGTGGAGTGATGACCTCAAAGATGATGTGATTCGCTGTCAGCAAATCGTTGAAAATCGGGGGATGGAATTGCTGGTGCTGGATCAGACTCGTCCTGATATTGGACTCAAGGTTGTTAAAGTGATTGTTCCCGGAATGCGCCACTTTTGGAAACGATTGGGTTCGGGGCGGTTATATCAGGTTCCAGTAGAATTGGGGTGGCTGACAGCGCCGCTTCCGGAAAATGAACTCAATCCATTCCCGATGTGGATGTGAATACGCCTCAAACCCTGACAAATGACCAATGACAAATGACCAATAACCAATGAACTATGCTCAACGGCTATCCAATCATTGATGCAGACTCCCACGTCTACGAACCCAGTTCAATGTGGCAAAACTACCTCGAACCTGCATTTAAACGCTTTGCGCCCTCACCGGAGATGAAAATTCAGGGGGAAGAGATTGTCGAGAAACTCTCGGATCAGGTGCGCCAGGTGGGGAATCAGCAGGTAATGCAGGCTCATCCCCAATCGTTATTGAGTGATTTTGATCCGGAGTCTCATGTTCAAGCCATGGTGCAAATGGGGATTGATGTGGCGTTTATCTATCCCACTTACGGATTGTGGCTATTAGCCATCGATAAGATGGAACCGCCATTGGCTGGGGCATTTACCCGTGCTTATAATAATTGGTTACGAGATTTTTGCAGTTATGACCCCCAACGGCTTAGAGGTGTGGGAGCGATTAATCTCCATGATCCCCAAGACATGGTGTCAGAATTGCAGCGGATTGCCGGATTTGGCTGGAAGGCGGTTTATTTGCGCCCTAACCCGATTAAAGGGCGGCTATTAAGTGATCCCGATTATGAGCCGTTTTGGACAATGTGTGAGGAATTGGGGATCGCAGTAGGCATTCATGAAGCCACTCACGGACGCTTACCCACGACTGGATCAGATCGATTTTATACCCGTTTTGCCCTGCACGCCTGTTCTCATCCGATGGAACAGATGATGGCGCTGTTGGCGCTGATTGAAGGAGGGGTGTTAGAACGCCATCCTCGGCTGAGGGTGGGGTTTCTGGAGTCGGGTTGTGGTTGGTTACCCTATTGGTTATGGCGACTGGATCAAGAGTATGAGGAGTTAGGGTGGGAGGTGAAGGAGACAGTTAAAATCAAGCCTTCGGAGTATTTCCGTCGCCAGTGCTTTATTGAGATAGAGCCGTCTGAACCGTATCTAGGTGAAATTATCAAGTTTATCGGTTGTCAGTCCTTGATTTTTGGCTCTGACTATCCCCATATTGATCACAAGCCGGATATTGTAGAAAGAGCAGTGGCGCTGGAGGCTCAATTGGGTGAGGAAACGGTACGGAAGATTCTCTGGGAAAATCCGGTGCGTTTCTATGGACTGGTTGGTGCAACTGATGGGTAATTGCTAGGGCATCGGTAAAGAAACCCGGTTTCTGGGAATACTTGGGAATATGACTATAAGTTTGAAGTAATGTATCGAAATATTGCAATAGCTGCGGCTATAGTAAATAATGTTTTATCTCAAACTAATTTTCAGTTGGTCTGGAATGCTCATGCTAGGGGATTACTCAAATTTATAAGTGTTCCTTGGCATAAATTATTGAATTCCAGTCAACAATAGGCAATAATAAATAGACGTGGAGGAAATAACGAATGGCAGAATGGACAGCACAACAGCTAAGAGGGTGGCATAATCATAAAACAAGCTGTGATAAAAAAGTTCAACAATCAAAAAAGCATATCCAGAACTACGAGTCATTTGTCCATCAGTGGTTAAAGCAATCTAAACTCCTTTCGCAGCTTATTGCTAGCGCCTGGTTAGAGGGAGAGAAAGCGACGCAGATTCGAGAAATATTCACAAGTTTCTCCACAGGACACGACGATTCTGAGTTGAGAGCCTTGTTGACAGGACAAAAGCCCGATCTGTGGAATAAATGCATTTTTGACCCTGATGAAATTCAAATCTATCGCTTTGAGGTCAGTTGGGAGACATTTGATGGTAAGGTAATCGATAATCACCAAGCTGTTTTAGACCAAAAGCCTCCTTATTTTACGATAGTTTTGCCGTTCCCACCACGACCAGCATTGAGTGAATTCACCGTAACTCTTGATCAGATCCAAAGTTGGGTAAACGCCCCCATACAAGAGGATGGAAATGGTTTAATTGAAAACCCCTTTCCCCCCTATCCCTATATACCGACAACATGTTCATAATTTAATTGGCATTGTCGTTCAGTCCAAATTGCATTTGCATTGCAACTTTTAAGATTCAGGGTTCATTCTAGATCAGGTAGAAATGAACCCTGTTGTTTTTTCTTCTGGATTGTTCTTGATTTAGGAAAATTAAACCATGACTTCTGTTGCTAACTATCAGATTCTCACCAAAATTCACGAAAGCCTTCATTCCTTAGTCTATCAGGCGATTGTTCGACACAATCATCAACCTATTATTCTAAAAATTCTGAAAAACGACTATCCGACGCTGACCGAAATCACCCAATATAAGCAGGAATATGAAATCACTCAAGCCTTAAATGTAGAGGGTGTGATTAAGGCGTATGATCTGCAAAGATATCAGAATAGCTTGGTTATTTTATTTGAAGACTTTGGCGGAAAATCCTTAAATCTATTAAAAGGGAAATTTAAGCTAGAAGAATTACTAACGATTTTTATAAAAATTACGGATAGCTTGGGTGCTATTCATACTGCTAATATTATTCATAAGGACATTAACCCATCGAATATTGTCTATAACCCCAAAACTGGACAACTGAAACTCATCGATTTTGGGATTTCGTCCCTTTTATCGCGGGAAAATCAAACCATTCGGAATCCCGATCACTTAGAAGGAACGTTAGCCTATATTTCCCCAGAGCAAACAGGTAGAATGAATCGAGTGATTGATTATCGAACTGATTTTTATTCTCTGGGGGTTACGTTCTATGAACTTCTCACTCACCAACTTCCTTTTGCAACCACTGATGCAATGGAGTTGGTGCATGGTCATCTTGCCAAGCAACCGATTCCACCTCATCTATTGAAAGAGAAATCAGAAGATAATCTAGAGACGAGCCATAACACTTATGTGCCGAAGCCAATTTCAGATATTGTCATGAAACTCATGGCAAAAACAGCAGAAGACCGCTATCAAAGTGCTTGGGGACTCAAAGCCGATTTAGAAACTTGCTTGCATCAATTAGGAACGAGCGGTCATATTGCCGAATTTCATCTAGGTCAGCAAGATGTTTCAGATAAATTTCAAATTCCGCAAAAACTTTATGGACGAGAGGAAGAGGTTGTCCAACTTTTAGATGCCTTTGAGCGTGTGAGTCAAGGCGCGAAGGAAATCATTCTGGTGGCGGGTTATTCCGGTATTGGCAAGTCAGCTTTAGTGAATGAAGTTCATAAGCCGATTGTCCGACAGCGAGGTTATTTTATTTCCGGTAAATTTGACCAATTGAAACGCAATATTCCTTATGCTTCCCTAACTCAAGCTTTTCAGGAGTTAATTCAGCAGCTTTTGACCGAATCTGAAGCAAAACTGCAAACTTGGAAACAGAAGCTGTTAGCTGCCCTTGGCAGTAATGGTCAAATTATTATTGATGTTATTCCTGAAGTAGAGCGAATTATTGGCGTACAGCCTCCAGTCCCTCAGTTGGGTTCAGTGGAGTTTCAAAATCGATTTAACTTAGTGTTTCAAAAATTTATTAGTGTTTTTACCACTCAGGAACATCCCCTGGTTATCTTCCTGGATGATCTTCAGTGGGCGGATACGGCTTCATTAAAGTTGATTAAGTTACTAATGAATAATAGGGATAGCCATTATCTGTTAATGATAGGAGCCTATCGAGATAACGAGGTTAATGCAACCCATCCTTTAATTCAAACCCTAGAGCAGATACAGGACACTGGGGAGCAGGTGAGTACGATTAATCTTCAGCCCTTGGATATTAACCACGTCAATCAATTAGTTTCTGATACGCTCAACTGTTCAAGAGAAGATTCAAGCCTATTAGCTGACTTGCTGTTCAACAAAACCAACGGAAATCCTTTCTTCCTGACTCAACTCCTCCAGTATCTATACACAGAAAAATTATTGTCATTTAACCTCAATGTGAGCCGTTGGCAGTGGGATATTGAGCAAATTCGATTAGTCGAAATAACGGACAATGTAGTTGAGTTAATGGTTGGTAAGCTAGAAAAATTAGACAGTCAGACGCAAACTATATTAAAGTTAGCTGCTTGTATTGGAAACCGATTTAACTTGGACGTTCTCTCGGTTGTCAATGGCACATCTTTATCAGAAACAGCCACTCAGCTATGGTCAGCCCTAGAAGCCGGATTGATTGTGCCTCTAAGTGGCGATTACAAAACTCCCCTGCTTTGGCATCCCGAGGTGGAATCAAAGATTAACTCAGATATATGGCAATCTTTTATTCAAAATGAGTCATACGCGATCAGGTACAAATTTTTACATGACCGAGTGCAGCAAGCGGCTTATGCTTTGATTCCCGGAGATATAAAAAAGGAAATTCATCTAAAAGTCGGTCACTTGCTCTGGAAGAATACCAAGTCAGATGAACTGGAAGAAAAGATTTTTGATATTGTTAATCAGTTAAATATCGGTGCTGAGTTAATTAGTGAACAGACAGAAAAATATGAATTAGCTCAATTAAATTTAATGGCTGGCAAAAAAGCCAAAATAGCAACAGCTTATGAAGTAGCTGTTAAGTATTTAACCAGGGCGCTTGAATTATTGGCGATAGATAGCTGGCAAGAGCAATATGACTTGACTCTATCTATCCATGTAGAACTTGTCGAATCTCACTATTTAAGCGCTAACTTTGAGGAAGCCGAAAGGCTTTTTGCTGTTGTCCTCCAACAGGCTAAAACTCTCCTTGATAAAATTAAAGTGTATGAGTTGAAGATTCAATCAGATATATCGCAACTTAATCTACAGTCAGCGATCGAGATGGCATTGTCTGTTCTGGAGATGCTAGGAATTAACCTTCCTCACACACCAAGTCAACGTAGGATTGAACAAGAACAAAAATCTATAGAATTATTTTTAAGTGATAAATCAATTCAAGATTTAACAAATTTGCCAGAAATGACCGATCCTTATCAACTCTCAGCGATACGAATATTACTCAATCTTGCCTCTCCTACTTATATTACTAATCCTCAACTGTTTATTTTGGTTGTCTTGAGTCTAATCAATTTCTATCTAAAATATGGAAATTCAGGTCTATCCGCTGGAGGTTATGTAATCTATGGTGTATATTTATGCGGAGTTGTAGAAGATATTGATTCTGGATATCAATTTGGTCAATTGTCTTTAAGTCTGTTAAATAAGTTTGATAATCGTCAATTAAAAGCCCTTGTTTCTCATAATTTTAACTCGATGATTAGGCATTGGAAAGATGACGTAAAAAACACAATAGAGCCGTTGCGGGAAGGATTCAATGACGGAATTGAAAATGGAGACTTAGAATATGGCTGTTATGCTTCTATAAATTATTGCATTCATCTGTTTTTTGCTGGACATAACTTAAAAGTTACAAATAAAGAATCAGCGATTTATGCTGATACAGCAATCAAATACAAACAATATTACTCTGCCTACTATATAAATATATGTAGACAAGTAATATTAAATTTGATCAATCAATCCGCCAATCCACTTATAGTATCAGGCGATGCATTTAATCAAAAAGAAAGTTTGCCTGTTTTAATTCAAACTAAAAACGATTGTACATTGTTCTTTTTCTATTTTGCTCAATCCTTTGTTTGCTACTTACTTAAAGACTATGGTGAAGCTTTAGCGAATTACCGTCTAGGGGAAAAGTATGAGAAATCAGCGGCGGCATTTATGTTTGTGACTCAGCAAAACTTTTATGGTTCTCTCTCACTGATGGCTCTGTATCCTCAAGCCACAAAACAGGATAAGTCTAACTTCTCGAAAAAAGTAGCGTCAAATCAGAAACGGATGAAAAAATTGGCGCACTACGCGCCAAGCAATTATCAAAATAAATATGAACTCGTGGAAGCTGAACGAGCGCGAGTTTTGGGTCAACAAATCCCAGCCATGGAACATTATGATCGCGCGATTCGTGGGGCTAGGGAACAAGGGTTCATCCACGAAGAAGCCATCGCTTACGAACGGGCGGCGGAGTTTTATTTCTCCCTAGGTAGAGACGAAATCGGTAAACTCTACCTAAAAAACGCCCACCACTGCTACACGCGCTGGGGTGCTAAAGCTAAAGTTAAAGCCTTGGAAGTTGAATATCCGCAAATTTTAGTTGGTACAACCCATCGAACTGAGGGTAAAGGGATTAGCACCCGAATCTCTACATCAGGGAGTAATGCTCAAGCCTTGGATTTGTCAACGGTGATGAAAGCCTCGCAAACCCTCACCAGTGAAATTATGCTGGATAAGGTACTGGCGAAACTGATGAATATTGCCATTGAGAATGCAGGCGCACAAAAAGGCTTTCTGATTTTACAATCCCAAATTGAACCAGAGAGTGAGCAAGGGAAATGGGTAATTGAAGCCGAAGGTATCGTGGATTCAGAAGCCGTTAATATCTTGCGATCGCGTCCTGTAGACGCTGTTGATCATGACACCCAGTTACCCCTGCTGTCAACTGCTATCATCAACTACGTCATCCATACCAAGGAGAATATTGTCCTCAATGACGCCACCCATGAAGGACAATTTACCCGTGATTCCTATATTGTCGCCACTCATCCCAAATCCATCCTCTGCACCCCCCTCCTCAATCAAGGCAAACTAACAGGTATTCTTTACTTAGAAAATAACCTCACCACCGACGCCTTTACACCCGAACGAGTCGAAACCTTAAAAATTCTATCCGCCCAAGCCGCTATCTCCATCGAAAACTCCCGCCTTTACCAACAACTCGAAGCCTACAGCCGTAACCTGGAAATTAAAGTTGATCAAAGAACCCAGGAACTCCAAGAGAAAAATCAGGAACTCTCCGCTACCCTGAAAAAACTCAAAGCCACCCAAGACCAAATTATCGCCCAAGAGAAACTCGCCTCCCTCGGTGCATTAACCGCCGGGATTGCCCATGAAATTAAAAATCCCTTAAACTTTGTCAATAACTTCGCCGAACTATCGGCTGAGTTAACCGAAGAACTCTTAGAAGAACTCGACAGTCAAAAAGAACGATTAGACCCAGAAAGCACGGAATACATCGAAGAAATTCTCACTGACTTGGGGCAAAACGTGAAGAAAATCAATGAACATGGCAAACGCGCCGACAATATTGTGCGCGGGATGCTGATGCATTCACGGGGTCAAGGGAACGAACGACAACTCACCGATATCAACACACTTCTAGCCGAATATGTTAATCTAGCCTATCACGGTATGCGTGCCAAAGATTCCTCGTTCAATATCACCATTGAAACCCACTATGACCCCACCATTGGTCAAGTTAGTATTGTGCCACAGAATATTAGTCGAGTCTTTCTCAATGTCATCAATAATGCCTGTTATGCTGCCCATGACAAGAAAAAAGCCATTGGCGCAGGATTTACCCCCACACTCTCCGTTACCACTAAAAATCTAGGGGATACCCTTGAAATTCGGATTCGAGATAACGGCAATGGCATCCCAGCAGACATCCGAGATAAAATATTCAACCCCTTCTTCACCACCAAACCCACTGGTCAAGGAACAGGGTTGGGATTATCCATTAGTCACGATATCATCGTGGGAGAACATCAAGGGGAGATTCAGGTAACAACCGAATTGGGCGAGTATACCGAGTTTAAGCTGATTTTGCCGCAATAATAGTAGCCAGGGCGCGTCTACCATGGCGCGTCTTGAACAGTGTACTGTAGGGGCGACCCGCTGTACATTAGTGTCAACTTAAGCTCAACCCCTCACCCACGCCAGCCCTCACCCCCAGCCCCTCTCCCAAGCTTGGGAGAGGGGAGCAAGAGGGGAGCAAGAGAATCCGGTTCCCCTTCTCCTGTGCCAAAAAAAGCGAAGCCTCCGCTGGCTTCCCCATGCCAAAAAAGCGAAGCATCCACTGGCTTCCCCCTTTTTAAGGGGGACGGGAGGGGGATCTAATAGGGGGACGGGAGGGGGATCTCCAAAGGGGGACGGGAGGGGGATCTCCAAAGGGGGACGGGAGGGGGATCTCCAAAGGGGGACGGGAGGGGAATTCAAAAGGGATGAGGGGGAAAATGCTTAACAGTTTATGTCACTCTTGATAAATTGAGAGGAAAGGGAAAAATGATGAAAGTCATGGTAGTCGATGATGAAAAAGATGTTCTGTTGTTGTTTAGACAACGATTTAGGAAAGAGATTAGACAAGGCAAAATTGAATTTCACTTTGCGTTCTCAGCCAAGGAAGCCCTCTACTATCTGGAAATGGAAAGCAAAAAAGAAAATTGTGTTGTCTTAATTCTTTCAGATATTAACATGCCGGAGATCAACGGCTTAGAATTACTTAAAACCATCAAAAGCAATTTTCCTAATTTAAAAGTTTTTATGATTACGGCTTACGGCGACGACGAAAACTATCGCCTTTCCCAAGAATACGGAGCCGATGATTATATTCATAAACCCGTTGACTTTGACCAACTCAAAGAGAAAATCTTTAATTTATCCACAACCTAGCCGAATAGAAACCCATGCCAGCCAAAATACTGGTTGTCGATGATGAACCCGACATAGAACCCCTAATCCGTCAAAAATTTAGAAAAAAGATTCGGTGCAAAGAATTCCAGTTTATCTTTGCCTGTAATGGTGTGGACGCTCTAGACAAGCTCCAGGCTGACTCCGATATTGATATGGTTTTAACCGATATTAATATGCCCCAAATGGATGGGCTAGCTTTGCTGATGAAACTGGCGGCAGACTATCCAGCGATTAAAACTGTCATCCTGTCCGCTTATGGGGATATGAACAATATTCGAGCAGCGATGAACTTAGGCGCGTTTGACTTTCTCACCAAACCCATTGATTTTCAAGACTTAGAAATTACCACGTACAAAACCCTCAACCATGTCCAGCAAATTAAACAGGCATTAACCCAAGAAAACTATCTCAAGCGTTTAGAAGCCGAAAACCTACGCCTCAGCACCGAACTCGATATTACCCGACGACTGCAACAAATGCTGTTACCCACAGAGACAGAACTGCGTCAAATTCAGGGACTCGATATCGCTGGGTATATGCAACCCGCTGATGAAGTCGGGGGAGACTATTACGACGTACTGCAACACAATGGCAGGGTGAAAATTGGCATCGGCGATATCACGGGTCATGGGTTAGCCAGTGGTGTCCTCATGCTGATGGTACAAACGGCGGTGCGGACATTACTGGTCAATAATGAGACAAACACGGTTAATTTTTTCAGTACCCTCAACCAAACCATTTACCACAACCTACAACGGATGCGCTGCGACAAGAACTTAAGCTTGGTCTTAATCGACTATCATCAGGGAACTCTGACGGTGAGTGGACAACATGAACAAATGATTGTGCTACGCTCTGAGGGTAGGATTGAGCGAATTGATACGATTGATTTGGGGTTCCCCATTGGTTTGGCAGAGGCGATTGCCGACTTTGTGGCGGAAGCAACCTTAAAATTGTATCCCGGTGATGGAGTTGTCCTCTATACCGATGGGATTACTGAAGCCGAAGATATCAATGGGGTGCAATATGGACTAGAACGGCTGTGTCAAGTCTTAAGCAACAACTGGCACAAGTCAGCCTGTGAGATTAAACAGGCAGTGATTGACCAAGTGTGGCAGCATATTGGAAACCAGAAAGTTCATGATGATATTACCTTACTTATTCTTAAGCAGCAGTGATTGGTTATTTGTCTTATGTCAGGGAAGAGTTAACAGGATAACTGATAACTGATAACTGATAATTCCCCCAGCGTCCCCAGACGCGCCATGGCGCGTCTCTACAGTCCATCCTTATCCGGCAAAAACAATGCCAGCGAAAATACTGGTTGTCGATGATGAACCTGATTTAGAACTCCTAATCCGCCAGAAGTTTAGAAAAAAAATCCGGCGTCAAGAACTCCAGTTTATTTTTGCCCATAACGGGGTGGACGCCTTAGAAACGCTGCACGCCCAACCGGATATTGATATGGTTTTAACCGATATCAATATGCCCAAAATGGATGGGTTAACCTTACTGACACACCTCGCCCAAGATTATCCCACCACTAAAGCTGTGATTCTTTCTGCCTATGGGGATATGGAAAATATCCGCAAAGCCATGAATCTGGGAGCCTTTGACTTCCTCACCAAACCCATTGATTTCCAAGATTTAGACATTACCACCCATAAAACCCTAAACCATGTGCAACAGCTCAAAGCCGCGCAACAGCAGGAGTATTTGGCACAGCAGGCACAAGCCGACTTATTAGAAAATCTACGCCAAGAAGTGATTGAGCGCCAGCGCATCCAAGAGGAGTTACGGGCGAGTGAGAGACAGTTGGCGCAATTTCTGGAAGCTGTACCCGTGGGTTTATTTGTCGTTGATGCTGAGGGTCAATCCTACTATGCAAACCAACGGGCGCAACAACTTGTCGGAAAAGGGATGATACCGGGTGCAACGGTTGAAGAATTATCGCAAGTTTATCAAATCTACGTGGCGGGAACCCATCAACTCTACCCCACCGAGAAAAACCCCATCGTGCAAGCCTTACGGGGGGAACGAGTCACCGTGGATAATATGGAAATTCATCACGGGGAGCAAGTGATTCCCTTGGAAGTCTGGGCAACTCCCATCTATAATGAACAGGGTGAAATCGTTTATGCGATCGCGGCTTTTCAAGATATCAGTCTCCACAAGCAAGCTGAAGCAGAACGGCTTCAGTTTACCCAAGCCTTAGAACAACAGAATGCGGCGTTGCAGCGCCTAGACCAACTCAAAGATGAGTTTTTAGCCAATACCTCCCATGAACTACGGACTCCCCTGAATGGCATTATTGGTATTACTGAATCCCTCATCGATGGGGCGGCGGGTTCCCTATCTCCCGTGCAAATCGCGAATCTGGCAATGGTTGTTTCCAGTGGAAAGCGCCTGAACAGCCTCATTAATGATATTTTGGATTTCGCCAAACTGAAAAACCACGATATCGAATTACACCGCAAATCGGTGGACTTTCGCCAAATCACGGAAGTGGTACTTACCCTATCTCGCCCCCTGATTCAGGGTAAATCTCTTGAGTTAAACAATGAAATACCCGCAGATTTCCCTGGCATTGATGGCGACGAGAATCGGTTACAACAAATCATGTATAATCTGGTGGGCAATGCGATTAAGTTTACCGAATCAGGTTCTATTACCGTGTCAGCCACCCAGCAGCAAAATATGGCAGAAGTAACGGTGGCAGATACGGGGATTGGTATTTCCCCGGATAAATTCGAGGATATTTTTAAATCTTTTGAGCAACTTAACGCCTCGGTTTCCTATCCCTCTAGGGGGACAGGATTAGGATTAAGTATTACCAAACAACTGATTGAACTTCACGGCGGTAGGATTCGCGTTGAGTCAGAAGTCGGTCAAGGTTCGCGATTTATTTTCACGCTTCCCCTCAGTTTCCAACCGATTGCATCTTCATCAGAATACAGAACGGACATCACCAAAGTGCGGGACTATAGTAACTCTTTTCCCAGTGAACTGTTGCCCCTGATGTCTAAAACGGGCGAGTTCACAATTTTGGTGGTAGACGACGAACCGATTAATTTGCAGGTGGTTACTAATCACTTATCTGTACATAATTATGCCATTGTTCAAGCCACCAGTGGGATAGAAGCTTTAGCTAAAATTGAGCAGGGATTTAAACCGGATTTGGTAATTCTAGATATTATGATGCCCAAAATGTCGGGCTACGAAGTCTGCCAAAAAATCCGCCAATGCTTCCCAGCCACTGAGATGCCTATTATTCTGTTGACGGCGAAGGAACAAGTCTCAGATTTAGTGGAAGGGTTAAGTTTGGGAGCGAATGATTATTTAACTAAACCGATTTCCAAGCATGAACTGATTGCCCGGATTAAGACTCACCTACATCTATCGAATATCAATAGAGCCTATGGGCGCTTTGTTCCCCAGGAATTTCTCCGCTTTTTGGGCTATGAAAGCATTGTGGATGTGCGCTTGGGGGATCAGGTGCAGCAGGATATGTCGATTATGTTTGCGGATATTCGCAACTTTACTACCTTATCGGAGAGTATGTCTCCCCAGGATAATTTTAACTTCCTCAATTCTTATTTAAAACAAGTGGGACCAATTATCCGTAAGCATCAGGGGTTTATTGATAAATACATTGGCGACGCAATCATGGCACTGTTTCCCCAGACTGCTGATGATGGCTTAAAAGCGGCGATTGAAATCCAAAAACAGGTGACACGTTATAACCGCGATCGCGAAAAAGCAGGGTATCCCTCGATTACCATTGGCATTGGCTTACATACAGGCAGTTTGATGTTAGGAACCATTGGGGAACAGCAGCGCATGGAAACTACAGTCATTTCTGATACGGTTAACCTAGCATCACGCTTAGAAGATTTGACCAAAATCTACGGAGCATCAATTTTAATTAGTGGTTATACTTTGTTTTGTTTAGAGGATCAAAGTCAGTATCACTATCGATTTATCGGTCAGGTACAGGTTAAAGGCAAAAAACATTTGGTTCCAGTCTTTGAAATTTTTGATGCAGAACCGGAGTATATCATTCAATTCAAAGAAAATACTAAAACTACATTTGAAGCAGGAATCGTTAATTTTAATCAAAATAAAATTGATGTAGCCTTGAGAATATTTGAACATATTGTAGAAATTAATTGGCGCGATAGAGCAGCGCTTAATTACATTAAACTTTGTGAAAGGACACGACCCCAATAGCGTTAAGCTGTCATGCATTTAAATTGGGTATTAGTAGCGAGCAAGATGCAAAGCCTGCGGCATGGCTTCGCTAAACGCACTACAAGGCTTTCGCAATTATTGACATTAAGGTTTAAATGCCGAACAGCTTAAGTAGAGGAGTTACTTTTCACAGCATCCGGCTGAATTAGGAAGTGTAGGGGCAGGTTATAGAGAATGTAGGGGCGGGTTTAGGGAATGTAGGGGCGGGTTTAGGGAATGTAGGGGCGGGTTTAGGGAATGTAGGGGCGGGTTTAGGGAATGTAGGGGCGGGTTTAGGGACTAAAGACAGCTATCCTACCAATAACGGAAAAACAAAACCCGCCCTCTCCACCAATAACGGAACAACAAAACCCGCCCTCTCCACCAATAACGGAACAACAAAACCCGCCCTCTCCACCAATAACGGAACAACAAAAACCGCCCACTCCACCAATAACGGAACAACAAAACCCGC
>NZ_JAVJNP010000187.1:0-26028 GCF_040217205.1 Coleofasciculus sp. A1-SPW-01
GGTGCAACGTGCAAGACCGTCACACAAAGTCGAGTAGCTGCTTCTTGGGGAGTTAAACTAGACATTCCTGTATTATATCATCAAAAATGTCTAGTTATGTCAATGATTGTCTAGATATTTACGGACTGTTAGTTAACCCTCTTAGCAAGTGTCTCCACCTCAACCTCTGCCCTAGCGACTCTACGGTACAGTCCAGAGGGTACACCAAATCCTTATATGCTGGAACTGGAAAATCCTCAGATTGCTCAAACTCCGTCTAGAGAGTTGGTCAACTGGCTCAATAAAGGAATGTCTTTAATCAAAGCTGGAAACTATGCTGAAGCCGTTAAAGCTTATGACCAAGCGATTGAAATCAATGGGGAAAGTGCTGATGCTTGGATGGGTCGCGGGTTTGCTCTATATGGCTTGGAGAAGTATCCAGAAGCCGTTACAGCGTTCAATCAAGCCACGGAACTCGATCCCAGTTTAGTTGGGGCTTGGGTTGGCTTAGGTATGGCTTTAGATGATACAGGCAAACCTGAAGATGCTCTCGCTGCTTATGATCAAGCTTTGAAAGTAAATCCTAACAGTGATTGGGCTTGGTTCCATCGGGGAATTACCCTGGGACGGCTGGAACGTGATCAAGAGGCATTAGAGGCTTATGATCAAGCTGTTCGCATCGATCCAGACTACGAACGGGCGTGGTTCAATCGCGGTTATATCCTGGTGGAATTAGAACGTTATCCAGAAGCAGAAACGTCATTTGCCGAAGTCGTCCGCATTAATCCAAATAGTGAGCCAGGTTGGTTCATGCGCGGTCTGGCGTTGCTGGAAATGGAGCAAAATAATACCGCTCTCAAAGCTTTTGAACGGGTGTTATTAATTAATCCAGAGAATGCTAATGCTTGGTACAACAAGGGCATTATTCTCGAAAACTTAGACGGGGATGATTGGGCAATTTTTACCGTGTTTGACCGAGTAGTGCAACTGATACCTGATGATGCGGGTGGCTGGTTTAAGCGAGGGAATGCTTTACTGCGTTTAGATCGCTACGCAGACGCCTTGAACTCTTATGATCGGATGTTAGAACTTGAGCCTGATAGTGAGGTGGGCTGGTATAACCGGGGAATCGCCCTCGCCCTGCTGGAACGGTATCATGACGCGATCGCATCCTTTGATGAAGCCCTACGTATTAACCCAAACAATACAGAGGCGAAGGAACATCGGGACAAATTGCAGGAACTGGTACAGCAGCAACCCCAAGACGCGATCGGATAATCAATTGCTGAGAACAGATACAGGGGCATTTGTCATTTGTCATTTGCCCTTTGTTTTTTGTCCTTTGTCCAATAGCCTTTATATCATGCCATACTGTGTAATAAGTTGATTATACCTGTAGTTATTTTGCAAGCCTCATTAACCTTTTTCCTTTCTACCAAGTGAGTGCTTCTGGCGCTAAATCAAATAACTCTTTCAACTCTGAGATAAACTGTTGCTGACGCTGCATTTCTTTCCAAATTGTGGGATGTTGCATTCTTTGTAATGCTGTAATCATCGGATTGAGTAGCTCTGAAGGGGTGTCTGTTTCCTTTTTCTTAATATATTCACCCAATCTTGCCCGATAGTTATAGAACGCTTCTTTTCTGGCTTCAACTAGATAGTCTCGGTCATTTAAGCGTAATACTTCAATCGTATAGTCTGCTCGTTGATAACCTTTTGAATCTAGAGAATATCTAGGCAAAAAATAGAACGTATCAATTAAGTCAATTTCCAGAAAATCCATCGGATCTTCCTTTCGCGGATCGATAAGAACTGGCTCTCCCTGTTCTGGCTCCACTACCGGAGCGCCCCGTCTTCGCGCAATTTCCCTCAGTTGACCCGTTTTATCCGAAAAAACAGCGTACTTATTATTTTTGCCGCCATTACATTGACCGCAAGCATATAAATAATTTTCCCAGACAAAAACAGCTTCAGGATATAGATCCTTTGGTTTAATATGCTCTACTTCATCAGCGACAGAATCTTCACAATAACCACAGCGACAAGCGCCACAACACATTTGGGTTAAAGTTTGACGCACTTGGCGAAAGGTAGGATTTGTTAGTTTGTTACGTCTGGCAAATGCTTTTTTTCCCTGAGCAACTCTTTCGGCGTAATCTTCTAAACAGTTAATCTCGTTTTGCCATACATTTAATTGTTTTTGAGCCGTTTTAGGTAAATTTTGATGTGGAAGCCGTATCATTGTTGTGACACTTCAGATTAGGGCTGATTTATTCATTCGGAGTATCTATCGCACTGTATTGGACTGACACAGCTACAATTGTGGAATAGATTTGACCATTGAATCGGGCGCAAAGCTTTGCGCCCCTACGGTTTTTGGATGTGATCGTCATTCATCCAATTTAGATGTACCACGCTCATGTTATCGTAAAACAGGCTCCTATAAATTATATTTTTATAGGTTTTTTCTATCCAATGAGCATCTTATTAGCATACTTTATGGGGTGAAGTTGGCATCATTGCCCGCAGTTTTTTTTGTTCATTTCGCTCATCTTCACTGAGTTGTTCACAGAGTTCCTTCCGATTCAACTCAGCCAACCGTTTTAACCGTTTTTTGGATTCGTCTGATCGCGTTACATCTGCACCAAATGCTTCTGTACCATAAGCATCTAAGACATTACCATAAAGTAAGCGATCTAAATCTTTTCCCGTTACCATACCCCCTGATTCGTTACTACCTGGTTTAGGTAAACGCCAGACTGTTCCCACGGTTGCGGCTTGGCAAATTAGAGGACTATGGGTTGTGACAATAAATTGAAGATTGGGAAAATGTTCTCGAAACCAAATCCCGACTCGCCGTTGCCAGGTAGGATGAAGGTGAGCATCAATTTCATCGATGAGGACAACACCAGGAGGAATAATTTTTGTTTTGTCATTGGAATCAAAAATAGATTCATAGCCGTAAACTCGAGTAAGTTGACGAATCAGTTCAAAGGTTAGGCTTAAAATCGAGCGATACCCATCACTCAATTCCTCAACGGGCAATCGACAACCATTGCCATCAACAAATTCAACACCTTTAGAAGAAACGTGTTCCAGACGCGCTTGATGCGGCAGAAATTCGCTTTGATTCACAAACTCTTTCACTGAATCAATTAGGTTTCCTTCTGGATCACCTTCCAGTTTCTTGAATTGTAAATCTTGCAGCCACTGTAAACATTCAGTTAGAGCCACATCTTCACCAAACAACGATAAGTGTGCAGCTAATTTAGGATTAGAGTAGAAAAGCTTATCATAATCTTTATCGCCGCCCCTGAAGCGTCGAAAGGGACCAAACCCAGCCGAAAACCAACCTGACTTGCCACCCCATACAAATCGCATTGGATCAAAATTATTTATCTTGGGATATTGTAGAATAACATCATTTTCTTTTTGCTGTAATGTCAACCTAACTGGCAGGAAGTAATTTTCGATACGTCTACCCCTTCCAGAAAACTTATCAAACTTTTTGTCATCGGATAATGAAAGCTCTATATATCCCCTTGCGCGTTTTTTCGTTAACCAATCATTCCAATTTTGCCGCAAAGCAACTGCTTCAGTCGGTCCGACAAGTGCTAGAGCAATAGAACGTAGCAATGTTGATTTACCAGATCCGTTATCACCAATAATGACATGCCATCCAGCACATTTGGACGTCCAAATAGACCAATAAAAAGACTGGATTGAACGAATATTCTGTATTGTGATTTTGTTAATATACATAATCCCCTCATTTTAAAATTAGGAATAAAAAACTCAACAACACCTGACTATTCTAGGACTATACAGTTCTTGACCTCAGATTATGCGATCGCGCTTTTGAGCCAATCCCCCGAAACCCTCTGCGTACCTCTGCGCTTCCCTCTGCGTACCTCTGCGTTGAATTCACTCTGGGAATGAATCCAACAGCACAGATATCCCTCGCACACCCACCACCGCCACCAAACAGCCCATCACCACCAGGCTTAAAACTCGTAAACTAACCTGTAGCGATCGCAGTCGTTGTTCTAATTCGCTGTCATAGTGTTGGGCTAAGGTTTCCAGCGTCTGATCCAAGGTTCCGCTTTCTTCCCCGGTGCTAATCATCTGTAGCGCTGTTGCGGGTAATTTACCCTGGAGACTCTGACTCAATGGTTGACCCATGCGAACGCGCCGCCTAGCCCAAGAGAGTTTGCCTTTCATCACTGTATCTGGGATATGTTCTCGCAGTAAATCCAAGGCGGTGAGGATGGAAACCCCACAACTTAACGGTAATCGTAACTTAGCTAAATAAAGGAGCGATCGCGCCTGCACGATTTGCCCGAAAATAGGTAATCGTCTCACCAGTTGCAGCCAAAAGGGACTAGAAAAGTGAGACACTAGGACGATCATCACCCATAATAGCAGTGCGATCGCCAACCCTCTTAACCAAAACTCTGGTTTAATAATTCCTGTTGCATTGGGGTTAAAAATAGCCGCCGTTAACACCAAAAATCCCCAAATTGTCGCTATAGCTGAACGTTTTACCGACCCATATAATCGTTCCTGTCTCGCTTGCGTTTCAGCATCTTCGGCGAGGATTTGACAGGTTTGGGGGAGAGAACCGCTATATTCAGCTAAACGAATTAAGCTAATCGTCCAACGGTTAAAATAACGGCGTTCACAGGTTAAGGCGGTGGCGAAATCTTGACCCGAACCAACAGCGAGACTCACTTTTTGTAAATAGCGTTTAACGGCTGGGTTTAAATCATTTCCCACCAGGGTTAAGCTTTGCTGTAGATTTATACCCGAATTGAGTAATTTAGCAAGCTGGGAGAAGATTTTAGCATTTTGGCGATTTGTCATTTGCCCTGATCTAGGTTTACTACCCCCTTTATAATCCAGTCCGCTTTTAGTGAGATTAGTTTAACCGGATTTGATATCAGACCCCTTCCCACACCCCTGGAGCGAACCTCTCCCTAGTGCAGCGCCCTTGGAAATACTTGAGCAGCTTCGTAGATACGATGAAGCTGGGGAAGCTGGGGGAAATAGTGCTGTTCAGTTATTTCTGCCTTCTTGGACTAGGTTTAGCGACTTTCCAGGAAAAATCGCGATCGCTAACGTTTTCAGGTAAACTCAAATGTTGCTTATTCCAGCCTTATGACCCCCAATCTACGGAGAAATAACCTTGGCTATAGAATTGCGATCCTACGTCTATATCGATAGCTTACAGCCGCAGCACGCAGCATATATGGGGACCGTGGCGCTAGGATTCTTGCCATTACCTGGGGATACGTCGCTATGGATTGAAATCTCACCCGGTATCGAAATTAACCGGATTACCGATGTGGCGCTCAAATCGACCTCTGTACGCCCAGCCGTGCAGATGGTGGAACGACTCTATGGGGTTCTGGAAGTCCATGCGAATAAACAAGGCGAAACCAGGGCGGCGGGGAAAGCGATTTTAGCCGCCCTAGGCGTCGGTGAACGAGAACGTCTTAAACCGCGAGTTGTCTCTAGCCAAATTATTCGCAATATTGACCCCCACCAAACTCAACTGATTAATCGTACCCGACGGGGACAGATGATTTTGGCAGGACAAACTCTGTATGTTTTAGAAGTTGCACCAGCCGCTTATGCTGCTTTAGCCGCTAATGAAGCCGAGAAAGCCGCCTTAATTAATATCTTGCAAATTTCCGCCGTCGGCAGTTTTGGACGCCTCTATTTGGGCGGTGAAGAACGGGATATTCTGGCAGGTTCACAAGCGGCGCTGACAGCACTGGAGAGCGTTCCTGGGCGAGAACATCCCGGCGCTGGTGGGAAGGAGTAAAGTAGAGGAGCTGGGGGAGCTGGGGAAGCAGAGGGAGCTGGGGAAGCTGGGGGAGCTGGGGGAGCTGGGGGAGCTGGGGAAGCTGGGGGAGCAGGGGAAGCTGGGGGAGCTGGGGGAGCTGGGGAAGCAGAGGGAGCAAAGGCAGAAAAAATTCAACCGGATTTCCCCCAAGATAGTTGTTTAACTCTCTTGCAGAACACTTGCCAATCGCTTTAATACCTGTAGCACATCATAAAGCTTATTCTGTCGCAATAACAACAGGGAGAAGACATCAGAAAAATCATAGATAGCTGGGTCTCGGTTCACCAGCTTAATAAACATATACAACCCTCCATCGGTGATCATCCCATAAAGCGGTTTATCACTTTGAGGAGTTGTCATCATATAAGCCAACGCTTGAGGAATTCCGGCTTCAAAGGAAATCGACTTCTTTGATTCTATTACCGCACTCCAAAACTGCCGTTGAAACACTAATGTATCAATCCGACCCCGTAGCTTTTCATCTCGTTCCTCTAGCACAACGTCTACGGAATACTCATTAGTGATTAAAAACGGTTCATCATACAACCCTGCCAACTCCAACAGGTGAGCAACAATCAGCATATTGACTGTTGCTTCCGCCAACTCCCCCTGCATTCGATGGCGCACAAAGCGGCGTTTAATCTTATTCAGAAATGCTCGTTCTGTTTCGGTTAACTCTGGTAAATTATCATGCCACTCCGGAAAAAAGAGATCACTGTCGGCTGGGTTCAGTGTAAACCGCTGCTGAAGTTGAGCCATATTAGTAATGGCTTGAGAAATAGCTAGAGATTGAGTCATATTAATTAAACTCTTTAAAATCTATTTATCTTGTAACTGTAAACCTCCCTTGATCAATAATAATCCTAAATCAGAGTTTTTTGCCCCTATTATAGTTTAGTCCGCGTAGGCGGACTTTGTTTGTGTAGCAGCGATTTCAATCGCCATAGCTGTCTAATCACCCGCGTTGTCGAACTGAAACAGTATCCGCCATCTTGCCATCCGCCCCTTTCCATTGAACAATAGGTGAGGTGAATGTTTAAAAATTTAAGAGAGAGCGGTTCCTCAGTCGAGGACATACACGAAAATAAGGTTCCGCATCAGACAGGAAATTTTCATATAGAAATCGGCAATAGATTAAGAGTGAACGGTAAAGCGGGAGACGCGAATGGCAAATTTAGAGCATCTGAAATTACTTCAACAAGGTCCAGTGGGCTGGATTAAATGGAGAAATCGGCATCACACCATAGAACCTGATTTGAGCGAGGCTAACCTAGAAGGCGCTAACCTCAGAGGCGCTAACCTGAAGCACGTTAACCTAAAAGGGGCGCAGTTAGAATCCGCTAATTTAATCACGGCAAATCTGACAAAAGCAAACCTGAGCCTTGCTTATCTGAGTCTGGCTTGTATGATTGACGCCAATCTCATCGAAGCTTCCTTAGTCAGCGCTCATCTGATGCAAGCGGAACTCAGCTATGCTGATTTAAGCCATGCTAACTTAATCGGGGCTGATCTCAGAGGCGCTAAGTTGATGAACGTTAATCTGAGTCATGCTAATTTAATTGGCACCGACTTCAGAGAGGCAAACTTAAAAGGCGCAATGCTCAATGAAGCTAATTTGAGACGCAGTAACCTCAGTGACGCCAGCCTGATTCATGCCCATCTTAACCGGGCTAACCTTACCGATGCGAATCTCCATGAAGCCGAATTGATTGGTGCTTACCTCTACCAAGCTGATTTGGAAAAGGCTAATCTGAGTCAGGCTCATTTGGGTGGTGCTTATCTGTTTGGGGCAAATCTGGGCACCGCCGATTTAGAGGGAACAGATTTGAGATGGGCGAATATTACAGGCGCAAATCTCCAAGCCGCTAATCTCAAAGGTGCTAGATTGGAAGGCGCTCATCTGAACAAAGCTAACCTGACAGGGGCAGTTTTAGATGATTTTACCCTAGAGGGTGCTAGTCTCCAAGGGACAATTTTGCCCGATGGGACGATTCATAGATAGGGGAGGTATTCGCTGTTCAGTTATTTCTGCTGTACGCCTCGCCTGCCAACCGTAGGGGCGCACGCTCCGTCATTGGTATCAACTTAAGGCTGAAACCCTTACTTAATCAGAGATCCCCCCTAGCCCCCCTTAAAAAGGGGGGAACCAGAGGATGCTTCGCTTTTTGTTTCATTAAACCTTATTCGTCTGATCGAGTGCATCCCAGACACGCTACGATAATTGACAACCGGGATAATTGGGAAGCAACTATGCCACGAACACAGCGTAACGATAACTTTGTTGACAAAACCTTCACGGTAATGGCAGATCTCATTCTTAAGGTTTTGCCCACCAACAAGAGAGCGAAAGAAGCGTTCGTCTATTACCGAGATGGTATGTCGGCTCAGGGAGATGGCGAATATGCTGAAGCTTTGGATAATTACAAGCAAGCGTTGGAGTTAGAAGAAGATTCCTATGACCGCAGCCTGATTCTGTACAATATGGGGTTGATTTACACCAGCAACGGTGAGCATGAGACAGCATTAGAGTACTATCAGAAAGCCCTCGACTCTAATCCCCGTCTCCCCCAAGCGCTGAATAATGTTGCTGTCATTTACCATTTCCAAGGTGAGAAGGAGAAGGAAGCGGGAAATGATGAAGCTGCAGAAAAGTTGTTTGATCAAGCCGCCGACTATTGGAAACGAGCTATTCGTCTGGCTCCCAATAACTACTTGGAAGCGCAAAACTGGCTGAAAACCAGTGGGCGTTCAGCTATTGATATCTATTTTTAGTGTTCGTCATTTGTCATTTGTCATTGACTAGGGAATAATCAAAAAATAACAATCAACAACCATGATTGACCTAGAACAAGTTCGCAAAGTCGCTAATCTGGCACGTTTGGAGTTGACTCCTGAAGAAGAGGAGCAATTTTTGCCGCAGCTTAATAGCATTTTGGAATACTTTCAACAGCTTAGTGAATTAGATACGGAAAATGTTCCGCCAACGACCCGAGCTATTGATGTTAGTAATGTGACTCGACCTGACCAACTTCAACGGTATCCGGCGCGGGATGCTTTATTGGCAGAATCTCCTGACCAAGATGGGGACTTTTTTAAAGTGCCGCAAATCCTTAGTACGGAAGAGTAACGCTAAATTGCTCCTTCGTCTTTGGTCATTTGCCGATTTTTTTGAGCATCACCAAGGGCGAAGGAGGACAAAAGCACTAAGTAGGTGGGTACAATTAAAGTTAACGGTGGGGATCGTCATACTCGCTATCGCGAGAAGCAAGCTACGTCCTTTGTAAGGATTTTTTGTAAGGGTTTAAGGCTTGTTTACAAAACTTATAGCAGTAGACACATCGATTAGGACTTTCGGCACCATTGTAGAGACGCGCCATGGCGCGTCTCTACATAAATGATGTGTCCTAACCGCTATGGCGGTTGCTATAGTAGGCGTGCTGTTTTCTTGTGTCCGACTACTTATCCTACCGACGCGGGTTACCAGGGACTAATAAAGATTAATTTTTTTTAAGAATATAAAGAAAATGATGAAATAGAGAATTGAAAAACCAAAATTTGGGATAATTAACTAACAAATAGATTGGAATAGAAAGAAAATATGGCAACTGGAATGCTGGTGAATGGACAATGGACGAAGGAACCTTACCAGCAAGACCCTGAGGGGCGATTTAAGCGAAATCCGACTATGTTCCGTAACTGGGTGAGTGCGGATGGTTCTACGGGGTTTAAAGCTGAGTCTGGACGCTACCATCTCTATGTCTCTCTGGCTTGTCCTTGGGCGCACCGCACGCTGATTATGCGGAAATTGAAGGGGTTGGAGGAGGCGATTAGCCTGTCCATTGTTGACCCGTTTATGGATGAAGATGGATGGGAATTTTCTGAGGCTCCCGGTTGTATCCCGGATACGGTTCATGGCGCTCGTTATCTGCGAGAGGTTTATCTAAAAGCAGACCAAAACTGTACGGGACGAGTGACAGTCCCTGTGCTTTGGGATAAAGAAAAGAATACGATCGCGAATAATGAATCCCGTGAAATTATCCGCATGTTCGATACGGAGTTTGAGGCGATCGCGAAATCTCAAGTTAGCTTCTATCCCGATCATCTGCAAGAGGAAATCGATCGCGCGATTGACAGAATTTACCAACCAATCAACAATGGTGTCTACCGCGCTGGGTTCGCTACGACTCAGACGGCTTATGACGAGGCGGTAACCGAACTTTTTGAAGCACTAGACTATTGGGAAGGGGTGCTATCCCAGCAAGCTTATCTGTGTGGCGATCGCATCACGGAAGCGGATTGGTGTATGTTTACTACCCTGTTTCGCTTTGACCCCGTTTACTACGTGCATTTTAAGTGCAACTTACGTAGAATTAGTGATTATCCCTATCTAGGAAATTATCTCAAAGATCTCTATCAGCAACCGGGCGTTAGCGATACCTGCAACCTTGACCAGATCAAGCAACATTATTACAAGAGTCATCCCCACATTAATCCCACTCGCATTGTACCCAAAGGTCCTGTGATTGATTGGGTCGCTGGGTAAGTGTTGAGTGTGTAGGGGCGGGTTTAGGGATTTTCTGCTCGCTGTTGATGATCACGTTTGTACAAAACCCATCCTGACCAAGTTTTGAACGAACTCCCCCAGCTCCCCAAATTCCTACCAATAGAGTAAAGTCTATTCAGGAGCAACCATAATTTAGTATTATTGTCAATATTATTTAGATAAGGATCTTGAGATCGGTAGAGTCTAATTTGAGCCATCGGTAAGGTAGCATCTGAGATAGTCCATAGAGATTGATCACAGCTCCTGAACCCTAATCACCACCCGACTAGCAAGAGAAGGCAAGCTGCCAAGGCGTTTACACCAGGTTGCACTATGATTTCAAATTTATCTGAACAGTCCCATTATCCAGAAAGTGCGAGTAGCGGATTACAAATTGCCAGAGGATTAAAAGCTAAATCACAAAACTATAAACGATTGCTGGTTGAGGTGCTGAAATGGACAGGAGGACAACCCTTCCTCACCCAGCAGCTTTGTCGCTTAATCGCCCAAGCGCCGGATGCGCCGTCGAAAGGAACGGAAGCGGAATGGGTGGAAAACTTAGTGCGATCGCACTGGATTGAGAATTGGGAAGAACAACCGGAACTGATGCATTTGCAGACGATCCGCGATCGCTTACTCAGACGCAAACACCGCAGTCTGAAGCTGTTGCAGGTGTATCAGCGAATTCTCCAACAGGGAGAAGCGATCGCCAATGACAGTTCCGAACAGAAGGAACTGCGGATGATGGGGTTAATCCTCAAGCATCAAGGAAAAGTTAGGATTCACAATCGCATCTATGAATCGGTATTTAACCAAGAATGGGTCAATAAGGCTTTAAAAACCATCCAAGCTGATTTAGAACCAGGCGACTCGGAATTTCTCAAAGCCTTAGCCGAATTAGAACGCAAACTCCTGGTTTCCCAGGTGGAAATCTTATCCAAAGCCGATACAGAATCCGAGGATGAAGGTTCGGCGCAAGCCCTTTATGAGGTGCTGCGCGATGTTACCTCGAAAGTCGGCGAATTACTGGGTGCGGATCGCGCCACCATTTTCTTACTCAATGACGAGAAGACAGAACTCTGGTCATTAGTGGCGGAGAATGAAGAAGGTGAATTTCTGGATATTCAGGTGCGAGTCGGGGAAGGGATAGCGGGTCATGTGGCTCAGGATAAAAAAGTTATCCATATTCCCGACAACGTTTATGAAGATCCCCGCGCCGCGCTGGTTAAGGAATTTGACAAAAAATATAATTACCGCACCGAGAATATCTTGGCATTTCCGATCTTAAGTGAAAGCCAAGAAGTGATTGCGGTAATTCAGTTACTGAATAAGTTACCGGGCGATGAGCAATCCGACAAACGACCCAAAGGATTCACCACCCTAGACTTAGAACGGTTGGCAAAATGCGTGGTTCCGGTGCGGCGGATTTTGGAAAGTTGCCAATCCTGTTACAAGGTAATGAAGAAGCTGCGGGCGACAGCCGCCTTAGCCGAAGCCACGCGATCGCTCGATCAGATTAACTTAGATACTAAGGCGATTTTGCAACGGGTAATGAATACCGCCAAGAAGCTGCTGAACGCCGATCGCAGTACCTTATGGTTAGTGGATCGCGATCGCGGCGACTTGTGGACGGAACTTCCAGGGAAAGGAGAGGTTCGCTGTGATGTTGGGGTTGGCTTTGTGGGTCAAGTGGCGCAAACCCGCCAACCGATGATTATCCCCTTCGATCTCTACGATCATCCCAGTGCAGAAAATGCCAAGAAAACCGATGAACAAACCCGCTACCGCACCTGTAGCCTCCTCTGTATGCCCGTTGTCAGTCCAGATGGGGAATTATTAGGCGTAACCCAATTAATCAACAAGCGCAAACCTGGGGATCATCCAGAGTATAACCGAGACGAGTGGCCCCACGTTCCCAGCTACTTTAAAGCGAGTTTTGATAAAAATGACCGCCAGTCTATGCAAGTCTTTAACGAACGAGTGGGTGTAATCCTGCAATTCGTCAAGACTCATGAGACCCTAAAACAGCTTGCTCAAATTGAGCCAAAAGAATCTGTTTATAATACCCTAGCAATTCTCAGTAATTCCGTTGCCGATCAGAGTGATGAAGCGCTCTACAATGCCCTGTATTATACGTTGAGCTTTGTCACCAACTCGATTAACAAACTCTTGGGCGCGGAACAGACCACAATTTTTCTCCTGGATGCCGAACAAAGCATCTTTTGGTCATTAGTCTGGAATCCCAGAACCCTAAATGCTCAAGAAATTCGGGTATCTGCCACTCTAGGAATCGCCAGTAAAATGGTTGAATCGCGTTCAGTCAAAGCCAGCAAAAACCCCAGTAAACTGAATGATCTGTTAGTCCATATGGGTTTAGAACCCGACGCGATCAACACTGTGGAAAACATGTTGTTATTCCCAGTGGTGGACTCCAAAGGGAAAGTGATTGCGATTATTCGGTCATTTAACAAATTCCTCTTTACCTATGAATCGGGGGGAACGTTATCCGAAACCATCGAAATCAATGGCTTTACCCAAGCCGATGCCCAGAAATTGCATGAACGTATGGCATCCACATTGCCCATTCTGCAAGGCTTCCAAGCCTTTCACCGGGAAATCCGCAATCTTCAGGAACAACGCAAGGCGATCGATCCCCTCTATCAAGCGATTAGTTTAGTCAGTAGCAGTAGTGGTGGAAATGCTGAAGAAGTCATCCAAACGGTGATGCAAGCCGCCAAACAACTCACCCATGCGGATCGCACCACCCTTTGGTTAATTGATTACTCAACTCAGGAATTATGGACAAAAATTCCCCAAGCCGATGGTTCTTTAATGGAAACACGAGTACCTTTAGGAGAGGGATTTGCTGGAAAAGTTGCCCAAACGGGTCAACCCTTAAACATTCCCTTTGACCTCTACGAACATCCTGATTCTGATATCGCCCGCAGAACAGACGCCAAAACCCATTATCGGACCTGTAGTCTGTTATGTATGCCTGTTTTAAGTTGTGATGGTGAACTCTTAGCTGTTACCCAACTCGTGAATAAACGTCACACTGATGATACGACGGAATATGATCCATCCCAGTGGCCCCAAGTTCCTGAGTATTTTAAAGCCAGTTTTGATGAAAATGATCAACGGGACATGGAAATTTTTAACAATCAAGTGGGTGTTGTACTTCCCGGTATCATGCGTTAAGTAGGTGGGGACAATTAAAGTTAACGGTGGGGAACTCGCTTTCGCGAGAAGCAAGCTACGTCATTCGTTTATGTAAGGGTTTGACCCTTCATCACCTTCGGGGAACCTGATTTGTAGGGGCGGGTTTAGGGATTTTCTGGTCACTATTGATGGTAATGTTAGTGCAGAACCCGCCCTGACCGATCCTTGGCTTCGCTCAAGGATATAATTTTGAGGAACCCATGAACAATTTTTAACTGCTAAATACCTGAGCCAAATCTTCATTGGACGTTCCCAAGATGCGTGCTAGTCGATTCAGTTCGCTATCACTGAATCCATCCCGTACTTCAATTAACTCTTCCACGGATTTTCCCAAGATTCGGGATAATGACTTAAGCTGGCTATCTGGAATATCTTTACCTTGGAAAATATCTTTAAGTTGTTGCGGTGCTAATTTGTAAGAGGCACAAAACCGAACAAATTCTCGATTACTGATATCGAGAGCTTGCTGCCGTTCTCTGAGTAAGAACGCGATCGCACGAGTTCCATGTTCCGGACGTTTAGCTTTGTCCAGATAGTCCTGGATGCGCCTGTCCAAATGATTCATGCTAATCCCAGCTTGTTTAAGCAACTCGATACAGGCTAGTTTTAAGGCTTTGTTTAACATTTCATTTTCTTCGTGGAGTCGTTCGTACTCATTAAAGATTTCCACCATCTTCGCCGCAAATTCTGGCGTACAAAACCCAACTTCCATATCCTCGCAGGAAATGGCAATATAGGAGCGGTAGTGATTCAGTTGTAAACGCAATGTCTGGTTATTTGGGCGCATAAGTCCAACGTTTTTAGTAAAAAAACTATTCTAGGGGAGTTATTTGACCAATTGTGCCAAAGTATAGTTCATACCGATAGTGGCGTAGAATGCAAGAGTTAACAATATAGCGCCTCCGCCAAAAAATTGGTGATCTTGCCCTCCAACCTGACTTAGGGTGAATACGATATTCTAGTACACCCTGTTTCCCAATCAGAAGATAATCTGATTGTCTGTTACATCGACATTTTGACATACTCCCCCGCTAGACGACTGTTAGCAGGGGTGTTTGGGATGCGGAGGAAGCTGGGTGAGGGGGTGATGGGGGTGATTCAATGTGTAGGGGCGGGTTTCACTATTACCTTTTCGATTGCATCCATAAGTGACTAAACCCGCCCAGATTTTCGCGGGTTTCCAGACGTCCCGTGAAAAGTCAGCCCCTGCAGATGGGTCAGGGCGGGTTTTGTACAAACGTTATTATCAATCGTGACAAGAAAGTCCCTAAACCCGCCCCTACATAGGGCTTGCTGAATTTATCGGGAAGCTATACTAATTCAGCAGAACCTACATACTCAACACTTATGCAGGAGAGTCTTGATTGCAGAGACGTTGTAAGGTGGTGGTAAAGTCCGGATAGGAAATGGTTGCAGCTTCAGCACCGTGGATGGTGGTGATTCCTTGGGCGTTTAGAGACGCGATCGCAAGACTCATGGTAATCCGGTGATCGGTATGACTGTCAACTTCTGCGCCTGTTAGCGGAGTGTTCCCAGTGATTTCCAATCCATCGGGGAGTTCTGTAATTGTTGCGCCCATTCGGTTTAACTGAGACGCCATAACTGCAAGGCGATCGCTTTCTTTGACCCGAAGTTCTGCGGCGTCGCGAATTACTGTGGTTCCTTGGGCGAAAATCGCCGCAACTGCCAAAATGGGAATCTCATCAATCATACGGGGAATTAACGCCCCAGAAATCTCACAAGCGTTGAGGCGACTATAACGAACACGGATATCAGCAACAGGTTCTCCCGCTACTACCCGTTGATTCTCCAACTGAATATCCGCATTCATCATCGCCAGGGCGTCTAAAATACCCGTGCGGGTGGGATTAACACCGATATTTTCAATTAATAAGTCAGAATCCGGGACAATCGCCCCAGCCACTAACCAAAAGGCGGCGGAACTAATATCACCGGGAACAATCACCGTTTGTCCCTGGAGTTGCGCTGGACCCGTGACTGTAGCACTGTGGGTGTCTGGGTCAACGGTGATTTTAGCACCAAATGCTTTAAGCATCCGTTCACTATGGTCACGAGACAACGCAGGTTCTGTTACGATTGTTTCCCCTTGTGCCATTAACCCCGCTAATAGGATACAGGATTTAACTTGGGCAGAAGCGATCGGGGAATGGTAATGAATCGGCTTAAGCTGTTGTCCCTGAATTGCCAGAGGCGCTAATGAACCATTCCCCCGCCCCCAGATTTGCGCCCCCATTTGTTGCAGAGGATGAACCACACGAGACATGGGGCGCGATCGCAAGGAATTATCCCCGGTTACCGTAAAAAAGCGTCCAGGCTGGGAAGCTAAAAGTCCCAGCATCAGCCGCAGAGTCGTCCCAGAGTTGCCTGCATTTAAGATATCCAGAGGTTCTTGTAATTCTCCCACACCCACGCCCTTAACGATAACCTCGTCGGCGTTCAGTTCCGAGATAGTTGCGCCCATCCCTTGGAAACAACGGGCGGTACTGCGGGGATCATCCCCCAATAGGAGTCCCTGGATGCGGGTTTCCCCTTGCGCGATCGCCCCCAACATTAAAGCACGGTGGGAGATAGATTTATCACCGGGAACCTGGATATTCCCTTTCAGGAACAATCCCGATGGTGGGCGGGTGATAATTAAATCGAGTTGAGTTTCGATTTGCTTCAGGGTGACAACCGTAACGGGCATAGGTATGGAGGGGTTTAACAGGGGCGACATAAAATTGTATCAAAGAATTGTATTAGGGAAGTGTAGAGACGTGCCATGGCACGTCTGGGATCAGGGGAAGATGAATGATCCATGATTATGTAGGGGCGGGTTTCACAACTATCGTTTTTTTCCGCCCTAATGTCACTAAACCCGCCCCGCCCAAATGATGAATACCCTGTTCCCTGTTAAGAGTTCCCTCTTTTTTAACCAATGACTAACTCAAAATTTTGGAAACCCGTTTATCAACTGTTTAAACCTGAAGAACCGCTAGAAAAGCCTGAAGATATTCGGGATTTTTATGTTTCGCGATCGGATAGTCCCGTTGAAGATTTAGTCAACGCCTTAGAAATGGAAGATGACCCCGCCCAATTTTTACTATCGGGTCACACAGGTAGCGGGAAAACCACAGAATTACACCGCGTTGAACAGTGTTTAGCTAATAACTATACCGTCATCTGGATTGACACCGCCACCGCCCTTGACCGTTATAATATCGGTTATGCCGAAGTCGTGGTCTTAATTGGTCAAGAAATTTGTCGTCAAGCGATTAAACCGGGCTGGTGGTCACGCAAAGATGACCGTTTACTCAAGGAGTTAGAAGATAGCCTCAAAACTGTTATTTATCAAGATAAAACCAACTCTGTTGAAGGACTCGCCCTACCTGATCTGCTGACTAAAATGGGCATGACCCTAAAATTAGGGCTAACCCGAGAAATGACGAGAAGCTTGAATATTCGTCCACTGTTAAGTGAAATTATCGCTAAAGTGAATGCAATTATTCAAGCAGCGGAAAAAGATAGAAAGCAAAAACTATTAGTGATTGTCGATGGATTGGATCGTCATGATCAGATGACCGCCTTAGAAATGTTTGCCAGTCCCCTGCTGACAGAACTGGATTGTCATATTATTTACACCATACCCATTTCCCTGCGGTATTCTCCCAGTTTTCGCCAACCGATGCAGCGATTTCAAGACTGTTTAGACTTGGCAAATATTCCCGTATTTGAATGTGACGCCAATTTATGCCCTACAACCCAGCCGGATCAGATGGGGCGACAGATATTGAAACAGGTGATTGAAAAGCGGTTAGCGCGATTAACAAATTACAATACCCAGGACTTATTTACTCCAGAAGCATTAGAACTACTGTGTGAAAAAAGTGGGGGAGTCATGCGAGATTTAATTCGTTTAGGGCGAACAGCCTGTCAAGTGGCGGTGAAAAAGAAAGCCACCTCTGTGGATCAAGCTATTGCGGAACAAGCGGTGAAAGAAGAACGACAAGCCTATACGATTAGTGATTACCAGTTTCCAGAATTAGCCGCAATTCACCGAACTGGACGATTAACCACAAAAACCCATACCTTGCCAAATAAAGGAGAATTTGTGATTAGCGATGAACTCCTACAAAATAAATTTGTTTTAGGCTATTACGATGAAAATCAGAATCCTTGGTTTGATGTCAATCCGATATTGATTGAAGACTTACAGCGATGGCAAGCGACTCAAGGGTGATTGGTCATTTGTCATTTGTCATTTGTCATTCGTCATTCGTCATTCGTCATTCGTCATTTGTCATTCGTCATTCGTAGTAGCGTGGCACACCTTAATTGGTGGATTAGAATTGTAGGGGCGCACGGTGTGCGCCCATTCTAACCGTAAAATCTATTCCACAATTTTAGCTGTGTCAGTCTAGTAGTGGCGTGACCCACTTAAAATAGGGCTTTGTTTGTAGTGAGAACTTTAGTTCTTCTTAGCCTATCTGGAGAGGGCTAAAGCCCTCACTACGAACCAATCTATTCCACAATTTTAGCTGTGTCAGTCTAGTAGGGTGGGTTAGGCGGTGTTAAATTGAGGAGATAACCATTTAATTAGATATCCGCCGTAACCCACCAACATCTTGAAATGTCATCAGATAAAATCTCGGATTACCACATATTTTAATCCAACCGCAAACCCCTTACGTAGGGGCGCACCGACGTGCGCCCTATCACTAATGTACGCTACCCGTTTGTATCATCAGCCGATATTTTGTGGGGTTTTCTTCGTCAACCTAACCTACAATTAAATACATTTCCACCCTCATCCCCTAACCCCTTCTCCCATCAAGGGAGAAGGGGAACTATAACTTGGCGTAACCGGGTATCAAATTCCTCTCAATTCTTGTGCTTCCCTCGGCGTTAAAAAAACATCAAACCCCAATACCTCACCCAAACCAATCATCTCAAATCAAAATAAGTGCCACGCCGCCATCGTGGGTTAGGCGGTATTTAATTGAGGAGATAACCATTTAATTAGATATCCGCCGTAACCCACCAACAGCTTGAAATGTTATGAACCTGTTCGTAGTCAGCACTTTAGTGCTGAGAAATCAAGCATTTTAAGGCACTAAAGTGCCTACTACTAACAAAATCATCTACAATCAGACTAAGCATCAGGACGGATTGACCATGGCAATCGACATCAACAATCTAAATCAACCTGACCAGGAAACCTTAGATGATTTAGTCACCACCCTAGAATTGTCTGACGGGACGACCATTGTATTTGCCATCACCCCCGAAAGCGCCCCCAATCATCCCGTCGTCGAACAATTAAAATCTGTCCTCAACCCCGATGAATTTCAGGTTGAGAACTTCTTTTATAGTCAAGAGTCGCTGATTGCGTTTCTCTATGCTTTAGACAAGAGAATCCCGGTTAACCCAGACGCCAAAGACGAATCCAAACGTCCAGTCATTATGGCGTTTGGGATTGAACAATTACCTCGTCCCCGGATACTGAAGGAACTGAAACGATTGAATTTGGGGCGAGAGGCGCTATTTTCACGGGAGATTGTGCTGATATTTTGGCTGAATAAGCGAGATTTTATTGATACGTTTCGCGGTTATGCGCCGGATTTTTGGGATTGGCGGGAGAAGGTGGTGCAGTTTACCACTCGTCCGCCGTTGAATCCGCTACTTTATCCCTATTTGGAGAGTTTAATTGCCGAGAATTCCTATCTGAAAATGAGTGGCGTGATGCAAGTACAGCGCCAGGTTGATATTTTTTTGGATCAAGTTTATGTGTCTCTCAAGGCGGAACGTCAGCAGCAGGTGACGGAGTTTACAGGGAGGAGTAAGTTAAGCTTTGAAACCCAGAGGTACGCTGAGGTTGGCGCAGAGAGTCGCAGAGGGATGGAGTTTGCGCCGTCGGAAATGATGACGAAGACGGTGACGCATAAGGTGGATTTGGCGGAGGCGGTGGGGAGGTGTCAATATAGTGTGATTTTAGGTGATCCGGGGGCGGGGAAAACCACACTTTTGCGATATCTGGCGCTGCATTTTGCCATGGCGCAACGGGATGGGAAGGTAGAGGTTTTGGTGGAAAATGTAGAGACGCGCCATGGCGCGTCTCAGGGTACGTCTGGGAATGCAGGAAATAAGGAGGAATTTTCCCAATCTTTAGTCACTACTCCTGAATCATTGGGGAATACTCGTTTCCCGGTATTTTTACGAGTTGCGGATTATGCGGAACGGTTGGTGAAACAGCCGGAGTTGAGTTTGTTGGCGTTTTTGGAGGAGTTTTATCAGCAGTGGGAAGCGGATGTTGGCAATTTGGGAGATGAGGGGGAAAATGTCCAAAGGGCGAATATTACTTCCGATGATTCTCCTTGTCTCTCCGATGAGATCCCCCCTCCGCCCCCCTTCAAAAGGGGGGAACTTCAAGAGGTTGGACAAGTTCAATCTGATGGGAATGAGATCCCCCCTCCGCCACCCTTCAAAAGGGGGGAACTTCAAGAGGCTGGACAAGTTCAATCTGATGGAAATGAGATCCCCCCTCCGCCACCCTTCAAACGAGCAGAACGCCAAGAAGCTGAACAAGAAAGAGAAAGTTTTACTCCCCCCTTCCCTTGCAGGGAAGGGGGGCTGGGGGGGTTAGGTCAATCCCATTCCCACAATACAAATATCACCCAATTACTATGTGAAAAGATGCGTCAGGGTGAATGTTTGGTGCTGCTGGATGGTTTGGATGAGGTGTTTAATCAGACTAGCCGTCAGCAGATTGTTAAACAAATTGAGGCGTTTGTTACTGATTATCCCGATAACAAATATGTGATTACCAGCCGGATTGCTGGCTATCGGGATGTGAAATTAGGCAGTCGCTTTACCCAGTTTACCATTACTCAGATGGAATTTGAGCAGGTGGAGCGATTCCTGGGTTGTTGGTGTTTGGCGATTGAAAAAGCACAGAAACCAGAGGAAACTGAGGAGGTTTGGCGACGAGACGCCGAGAAAGAAGCTGGGGAACTGTTAGAGGCAATTCAAGGGAATGAAGGAGTCAAACGCCTCACCGGAAATCCCCTATTATTAACCATTTTGGCATTAATTCATCGCAATGGGTCGCGCCTCCCCAATCGACGGGTGGAACTGTATGCGTTGGCGGTGAAAACGTTGATAGAAGATTGGCAATTGAGTAAGAATTTACCGGATGCGCCCCAGGTGATGTTGCGGGAAAGTGAGGTGATTGAACTTTTAGCACCCCTGGCGTATTGGATGCATGAGGAGAAACCATCGGGGTTAATTACCCAAGCGGAAGCGGAAGCGCAGTTAGGGAAAAAATTGGCAGAATTAAATGATGAAGATGCGGAAGCCGATAGTGTGAAAAAAGCCGTACAGGAGTTTTTGCGGCGGGTACGAGAAACGACGGGGTTATTTGTCGAACGTGCGCCCAATGTTTATGGGTTTATGCATTTAACCTTTGAGGAGTATTTTGTGGCGCGGTATATTGCCGATAATGAGGTGAGTGAGATTCTGGAAATTATCCAGAAACATCAGGATGATGCGCGTTGGCAAGAACCGATTTTATTGGCGTTGGGATATTTGGGAATTCATAGTCCGAAGCGGGTGAATCGGTTAGTGGAACGGTTGTTTAAGGGGTTGGAGGACTATCAACCTGTTCTGGGAGAGGGAGAAATTCAGGTTAAAAATAGTTCATCGAGTGAGACGATTTTACAGTGGTTAGTTTTGGCGGAAGATGGGACTATTTCCTGGTGTGAATCAGACTCGATATTGAAAGAATTGCTATTTGCGGGTCAGATTGTGGCGGAAGTGGAGGTGAATAGCCGGATTCGGTCAAGGGTGATTGAGAAGTTAGGTGTGACCTGTTTTAGATTGGATGAGGAGTTGGAGAATGAAACGATTAAACAAATATTGAGATTACTGCGACAAATTGAACGATTTAATCAGAAAGGGGAAGTAATCCGTTATTTGCGCCAAGGAGTTGATGAGGCGCAAGAAATAGCGGAACGACGAGTAAAAGCACAGTCAGCTATTTTATATGTGGCTTGTGGTGAATCGGGGGCGGGATTAGTAGATTGTGTGACGGAGATTGTTAATCAGTTAGAACCGATGCTGTTTTGTTGTATTAAGGGTTTAGTGGAGGAATTAGGGGAAGAAATGACCCCAGCTTTGGAGGTAACGCGACAAAATCAGAGTGGTGGGTTAATGGGATTAACTTTTCTCACCGCGATGTCTTACCTGCGAAGTGATCAGTATGACCAAGCCATTTCTCTTTTAGAAGAGATAATAGGGCAAAATAACAGTGGGATTCAGGCTTATATTGATTGGTCACTGGCTGCGGCTTATCAGGGAGTGAAAAAGTTTGACCAAGCGGTTGATAAGTATCAAGCCTGCTTTGAAAAGCTAGAGGCATATATTGAGCCAACGGCTTTGATGAGTTTCTGGATAAATTGGGGTATTTGTTACCGATTACATGAGAAATATGAACAGGCAATTGACTGCTTTGATCGGGTGTTGAAGATAGCGAGAGAGGTTTGCAAGCCTAAAGGTGAATCACTCGCTCTTTATCATATCGGAAGAACCTATCAAAGCTGGGAAAAATATGAACAAGCAATAGAGTATTATCACCAACAAAGCCGTGAAATTGATGAACAATTAGACAAACCGAAGGATGTCGCTGATATGTGGTACAACTTAGCTGTTTGCTATCGAGACTGGGGACAGTATGAGAAAGCGATAGAGTGTGAACAAAAATGTTTAGCCATTCGCCAGCAGCTAGATGACCAACCCAGAATCGCTTTAGCCTACTTTCAGCTTGGTTATATTTATCAGGAATGGGGGAAATATGAAGACGCGATCGCACATTTCCAACAAAGCCGTGAACTCTATGAGCAATTAGACAAACAGCAGAATGTCGCTAATCAGTGGTACTGGCTAGCTGCTTGCTATCGCAACTGGGGACAGTATGAGAAAGCGATAGAGTGTGAACAAAAGGATTTAGCGATTCGCCAGCAGCTAGATGAACAACCCAGAATCGCAAGTGCCTACTTTCAATTGGGTAGAATATATCAGAATTGGGGGAAATATGAGGAGGCGATCGCACATCACCAACAAAGCCTTGAACTCTATGAGCAATTGGATAAACAGCAGGATGTCGCTAATCAGTGGAACTGGTTAGCTGATTGCTATCGCAACTGGGGACAGTATGAAAAAGCAATAGAGTATCATCAGGCAGCATTAGCAATACGCCAAAACCTTGAAGATCAAATGGGAATCGCTACGACTTATTGGGGACTAGGGAAAATCTATCAAGATTGGGGGAAATATGAGGAGGCGATCGCACATCACAAACAAAGCCTTGAACTCTATGAGCAATTAGACAAACAGAAGGATGTGGCTGATTCGTGGTACTGGCTAGCTGCTTGCTATCGAGACTGGGGACAGTATGAAAAAGCCATAGAGTGTGAACAAAAGGATTTAGCCATTCGCCACCAGCTAGATGACCAAACCAGAATCGCTTTAGCCTACTATCAATTGGGTAGAATCTATCAGGATTGGGGCAAATATGAGGAGGCGATCGCACATCACCAACAAAGCCTTGAACTCTATGAGCATTTAGACAAACAGAAGGATGTCGCTAATCAGTGGAGCTGGCTAGCTGCTTGCTATCGCAACTGGGGACAGTATGAGAAAGCGATAGAGTGTGAACAAAAGGATTTAGCGATTCGCCAGCAGCTAGATGAACAACCCAGAATCGCAAGTGCCTACTTTCAATTGGGTAGAATCTATCAGGAATGGGGGAAATATAAAGACGCGATCGCACATTTCCAACAAAGCCGTGAACTCTATGAGCAATTAGACAAACAGCAGAATGTCGCTAATCAGTGGTACTGGCTAGGTGATTGCTATCGAGACTGGGGACAATATGAAAAAGCCATAGAGTGTGAACAAACGGATTTAGCCATTCGCCAGCAGTTAGATGACCAACCCAATATCGCTGATGCCTACTATCAGTTGGGTAGAATCTATCAGGATTGGGGCAACTATGAAGACGCGATCGCACATCACCAACAAAGCCTTGAACTCTATGAACAATTAGACAAACAGCAGGATGTTGCTTCTCTGTGGTACAGGCTAGCTGATTGCTATCGAAACTGGGGACAGTATGAAAAAGCCATAGAGTGTGAACAAAAGTGTTTAGCCATTTGCCAGCAGCTAGATGACCCATCAGATATCGCTTTAGCTTACTATCAGTTGGGTAGAATCTATCAGGATTGGGGGAGATATGAGGACGCGATCGCACATTACCAACAAAGCCTTGAACTCTATGAGAAATTAGACAAACAGCAGAATGTGGCTAATAAGTGGTATTGGCTAGCTGTTTGCTATCGCAACTGGGGAAAATATGAAAAAGCGATAGAGTGTGAACAAAAAGATTTAGCGATTCGCCAGCAGCTAGATGACCAACCCAATATCGCTGATGCCTATTTTTAATTCGGTAGAATATATCAGGATTGGGGGAAATATGAAGATGCGATCGCACATCACCAACAAAGCCTTGAACTCTACGAGCAATTAGACAAACAGAAGGATGTCGCTGATTCGTGGTACTGGCTAGCAGATTGTTATCGAAACTGGGGACAATATGAGAAAGCGATAGAGAGTGAACAAAAGGATTTAGCCATTCGCCAGCAGCTAGATGACCAACCCAGGATCGCTTTAGCCTATTATCAGCTTGGTAGAATCTATCAGGATTGGGGGAAATATGAAGAGGCGATCGCACATCACCAACAAAGCCGTGATTTATACCAGCAAATCGGTCACAATGAACGCACGGCTAGAAGTTACAGATACATTTGCAAAACCCAACGCCTCCTCGCCCAAACTACCTCCGACACCACCGCCGCCCTCACCCTTCTCAGCCAAGCCGAAGAAAACATACGCCAAAGCATACAAATTAATACAAAAAACGACTACAAAAAGAACCAGGGGTATGATTGCATCGCCCTCGCCCTCATCTACGCTGAACGCTTCCACCAACTTCCGGCGGATGATTTTAACTTATCGGAACAAATCAACCAATTTCAAACAAACTACACCCTCGGCTTAACCCACCTCCGCCAACTCGGACAAACCGTTGATAGTGCGGAAGAAACCCTGGATATCGCCCGCGCTTACTTACGAATTGACCCGATAAAATGGACAGAATGCACCGAATCTAGAGACGAGATATCGCACATCTGGGAACCCCTAAACCAAGCCGAAACCCTTACCCGCGCCGCCCTGGAAACATTCCAAGCCTATAACCGCCGTAAACTGCAAACCGCCGCGCAGCAACTTCTGGAGGAAATTGAGCAGCGCCGCGCCGACGATAACCAACCCAAAAGTTCATAGTTCGTAATAATGGGAGCCGCTTTATTGACAAATTTACTCCATTGTGAATGTATCAAGACTGGAGTCATCTTCAAGAGATTTATGACTTGACAAAAAGATCTCGGTTATGTATTTACTTAAGGTTGGAAGAAAAAGAAAAAACGAAAAAATTAATGATTTTTGGTACAACGACTGAGTGGAGAATAGTGATAGCGACAGGGATGGCTATTCTTGCCTCCTCCATTAATCTGGGTGAAGCAAAGGCTCAATCCATACCTAATCCCCAAACTGTTTTGCTTGCCCAAACCTTTGGCGGAATCGAACGAGATATAACCCTTGAGGATGTACCCCTTCCAGTTATGGCGGCGGTGCGAACGGTAACGGGTGCTGAACCCACAAGGGCAAACATTGAAATGAAACCAGATGGGTCTATTCTTTATGAATTAAGGGGTCAAAACCAGCAAGGCTTTGAATTCGTTGTTGATTCCACTCCCAATGGACAAATTATTGAGGTAGACGAAGAAATTGAGCGGAGTGCGGTTCCAGAAGATGTGATCAAGGCTCTTAAACGGTGGGAACCAAACGCCTCCATCGTCAGTACGTGGCGCAGTACTCGTCTAGGGGAATTTGTCTATGAAATTGTTCTTGATAATGATTTCTGGTTTGAAATTCCGGCGGATACGCAGCAAATCACTATTCATCAACTACAGCGTTCATAAGTCGGTGGAACAAATTAAAGTTAAAGGCTGGGGAGCGTCATTTGTCCTTTGTCAGGATTTGAGGAGTATTGACAGACTTTAATAGAGTTGGGTTGAGTTATATCAACCGACTTCGGTGAGAAAATGTTCACAACGACGCCAGAGACTCATGAAGACATTTACATTGACGAATTGGTCGAAATTTATAGCTGTGGCATTAACCGCAAAGGCGATAGCAACGGCCAACGTAGCGGGAAGCCAAGGTTTAAAGCCCGTAACCGATATCGCACCTTGACTTATCCCCAGATGAAAGATGGGTGTTGGCAAGGTAATCTAATCAACTTACCGATGTTCGGCCAAGTTAA
>NZ_JAVJNP010000188.1:0-7735 GCF_040217205.1 Coleofasciculus sp. A1-SPW-01
CCGCTTTAATGTAGCTTGTAACGTATGAGAACCTAATTCGGCATACTCAATCCAAACTTTCTTAAACTCAGGCAAACAGTTTTGCTGCTCAAGATAATTAACGGAATGACCAAAGCGCTTGTACTGCGTCCTTCGGTTAGCAATTGCCGCGTTATAGAGCTCGCAGTGCATTTTTCTCGCCCAATGAAGCTGGTCACATTGAGCCTTGTTTGGGTAAATTCTATAGGTCACTCTACGTGTTTTCATGACTATATTTTACCATAAAAATTTGACAAACTGCGGAATATTTAATTCCTAGTTTGTCTGCTATCCTTCCCCGACTTACTGTCGTTGAAGTCGGGGAATGCCGCAATTACGTTCAACAACCGTTACATCAATTTAACGCTGATGCCGACGACGCGCTCGATAAGAGGCGCGAACCCGCCGAATTAGTGTCAATCCTAGGAAATAACTACAAATTCCACCAACCATCCCCACCGTAAAGCAGCCAACAAATAGTGTCCAGATAATTTCAGATCCTAACGCCTTGAACTCCTGCCAAGATCCGAGGCTAATATCGGTTAAGCTATTTTTCTGGAGTAGCCATTTTCCTAGGTGGAAGTTAAATGCATAAATTGGCACATAAGTCAAGGGATTACTCACCCAAGTACCAGCCGCCGCGATAATTTTATTGCCGCGAAAGATCAGCGCTAGACATATCCCTAAAATCGTTTGTAGTCCAAATAGGGGAAACAGCCCCGCAAACACACCACAGGCTAATCCGCGTGCGATCGCCTCTGGGGGTCCAGAGAGACGAATTAAGCGCCAGTAATAGTATTGTAAGCGCCGTCGGAAACTAGATCCGACTTTGGGATTGCGATCAGGGGAAGGGCGAATGGGTTCAGGCTTTACCTCTAATGATGAACGTTGGGGACGAGTTTGCAGGGAATTTCTCGACATACAGGCTAGAGAATCTACAGTTACAGCAAGGGCGGTACAGGATATACACTCATCCTAACCGACCTGTGCGATCGCGATCGAGTTCCATCTTCATCATTTAGATCAGATCGTAATCGGTGAATCCACATAAATCGTCGGTTCATTCATCTTAAAGTTAATTCCATAAGCGAGTAACTGCTTGGAAATTTTTTCATTAGCGAGTTCCAAGAGGCGCTTACGTAATTGAATCGAATTTTCACTTGAGCCGAGAATAAAAAATGTTACCCGCGCCCGGGTGGTTTTGTCCTCTAGGGAGGGAATTAAGGTAATATTCGTACTTCCCGGATCGATGCCGAATAAAGAGTTGGTACTCTCAGCAATAATTTGTTGAACTAAAGCCTTTTCTCGTTCTTCCAGAAGTTGAGAAAAATCTAAATAGAGTAACACCATCACTTTCTTGCCTCGGGTCACATTTTCGATTTCCCAATTTGCCATCGTTGAATTCGGAACAATCAAAAGTGTGCTTTTAGCCGCTGTGCGGATTTTTGTAGACCGCAAGCCAATCGATTCAACGCGACCAAACACCTCATTAGGTAAACGAATATATTCTCCCGGGATAAATGGGCGGTCTAAATAAAGAACAATCGTCCCCAAAAGCTGTTCCAATGTCTTTTGGGCTGCAAACGCGATCGCAATACCGCCAATCCCAAAACTAGCAAGTAATCCGACTAAGTTTACTTCCTGGCTTTGAGCAAATGCAACCACGGCAATAAATCCGATGATTACATTCGCTAGAGTCTCAAAAACCAGGAGTAATTCATCAACTTCTCGACCAAGTTTCCGCACTAATCCTATTCCATACACGCGCACAAACTGGCGAAATAAGCGAGATGCTAACCAAGCCACACTCACAGTCACAGCTAAATCCATAAAGGGACGAAGGAAGTCATGAAATCCCTGATACACCCCCAGCCAAGCCAATGAGAATGACAGTAAAATTAAGGTGCCAGCAAATTTGAAAGCTTGTTGGAGTGGAGCGATCAAATTATCATAAATTTCTTTTCCCTGCTGAAGTGAAAATCGGTGGATAATCCAGCTCACCAGAATCGGCGTGTATCGACCTGCTAAAACAGAGAAGAGAGCAAAGATCAGGAAAATTACATAGTTAGGCAGATTTAAGGAGTATACAAACAGAGAAACATCACTAATCGTGTTAGGTATATCAGTTAAGTTCATCAGCGAGTACGGCTACTTGAGAAATCAGAATGGCTAGAGGGACACGAAATATCGCATCTGTATTTTATATAATAAACTGTAATGCCTTTCATTTGAAAGTTTAAACGTTATCCATACAGAATAGCGAGCGAGACGCGAATAGCGAGCGAGACGCGAATAGCGAGCGAGACGCTCGCACTACTGTTGCCTCCTGCTTGGGAGCCTATTCCCTCCACCACAACACTTATTCAGAATGCCCTAAGGAAGTCCACGGCAATAAACCTGCCTATATTAAGTTATGTAAATACACATCAAACCTTTACAAATGACCAATGACCAATGACCATCTCAGCCGTTAACTTTTATTGTCCCCATCTACCTACTTAGATCGTAATCGGTGAATCCACATTAATGGTTTGTTCCTCAATGTCAAAAGCAATACCATATTCCTTGAGTTGATTGGTGATATTTTGTTTGGCAATATCCAGGACTTGACGCCGCAACTCCATCGAGAACTCACCAGAACCCAGGATAAAAAAGTTAATTTGGGCTTGAGTCATTCCCGGCGCTCCATCTTGGATAATATCTTTAAACGTGACATCTGTACTGCGAGAGTCAATCCCAAAAATATCAATTGTACTTTCTAAGATAACTTGGCGGATCAGCGATTTTTCTTGGTCGGGTATCGGACGATAGAAAATTAATGAGATAATCGAAATAACTTTCTTAGCACCCGTGAAGTTTTCAATACTGACCTGAGTCAGAGAACTATTGGGAATAACCATTAACGTTCCTTTCCCAGAGGAGCGGATTTTGGTAGACCGCAGTCCAATGGATTCGACTCTGCCAAATGTGCCATCCGGTAGACCGATATAATCATCGACGACAAAGGGACGGTCAATATAAATTACAATCCCACCCAGTAGCTGTTCCAGGGTTTTTTGTGCGGCAAACGCCACCGCCAGTCCACCAATTCCCAAACTTGCCAACAAGCCAAAAATATTGATTTGATGGGTTTGGGCAAAGATAAGGATGATGGTGACAATAATCAGTAAATTGACAACCAGTTTGGAAAGGAGTAAGAGTTCACTATTCACCTTCCGTCCACTTTGCAGGGTGGCGTTTAACAGATAGGCATCAAAAAAGCGCTTGAATAACCGAGAGCCTAACAAACTCGCTGTAATCGCTAAGGCGAGACTGATGGGAAGTTCGATCAGCTTGATAAACTCTCGTCTGGCATAAGCGAGAAAAATAATATCGGTTAAGGTTAGACTCAGGACTAACCCGAGTAATTCTTTTTCCGGTTGAATCACCTTAGGATAGATATCCCTGAACCGCTCCCATAGCGAACCCAGCCAGCGAAAGGCAAACAAACCGCCCGCGATCGCGAAAATCCCGGCAAGGGCGAGTAAGATGAATGTTTTTAGGGTATCGAAATCCAGGAATCCTGGTAAGGCATCCAGCATAGGAATCTCCAATTTAAGCAATGAGCCGTTTAAACTATTATGGCGTGCAGCTTACAGCTCCCCCAAACTCCTCGGTTCGTTAAAGATAACATGACCCACGCTCAACTCTTGGCTTGGCAGTTCCAAGTTAACCCCTTTCCCTTGCAAGAGGTTACGCCAGTCTGCATCGGTAACCTGGGGTGAGTTAGCAAGACGAAGATTAGCTACATGAGTTAACGCATCAAACCAAATTCGATTGGCGACATAAACCTGATCTTCGCGGGGTTTAGCAGTATTGAGTTGACGTTCTAGAGTGGGAGTTAAAGGAATTCGCTGTATCCATCCTTGGGCAAAAACTGGACTAGCAGATTTGTCGCGATCGCAATACAGTGTGAAGTACCAGCGATACCAGTTACCCCTTTTCAGTGATTCTTGAGTATCCGGAATGGTGAGACGAACCAAACCCGGCGTTTGCGATAACTCAAACGGAAGTCGATAGACATCATTACCCGCTTCATCCTGCAATACAAATTCTCCCACAGGGGCTTGTTCTGGAGAATAAGGAACATAAAACCACAATGTCGGGTGTGCTTCAAGAGTCTTTCCCCAGTTCGATTCAGGAACTAACGCCGTTAGCGGAAAATCCATCGGGGGACACTTGCTACGACTTCCTCCTCCGGTACGATTTCCACTTCTACCATCAGATTGAAAGTCCACATTATCGTCATTCTGATTATTCTCCTGGGCAAACACACCAGCCATGAGTAGTGCCGGAATGCGAGGAGACTCGGAGGTTAAACTGGAGGGAATATAGTTCCAACTTATACCCCAGACAACTGGGATTAAAAGGTTGGGTAGGTTAAGCCTGAGATATCGGTTCAGTAATCGAATCATGAATGGTAAGATTATAGATCGAGATCCACACTAATTAAAGTTTGGATAAAAAAACAAGCTGGCGTAATTTACACGCCAAGACATAAAAATACAAAAGTGCAAATGTAGGGGCGGGTTTAGGGACAAAATGAATGGAGCCATCTCCTCCTCAACAACAAAACCCGCCCATTTCCCCACCACCAGATAATCAATTAATCCAAAACCCAACCATGAAGAAAGCAACTATCGACGGCACCAACGGTAACCAAAGTCCGGTTCGCCACAGGAAAACAAAGCCGCATCCCCATAGTGCGGCTAACGCTGTACCCCCAGCTACGATGAGATAGAGTCGCCGCTGATGCCATCCTCCCATGCATACACCTGGGATTCCAGACCAAGCCCAAACCCAAAGCACATCACCCCACTGTGGGAACCACCATACCACAGGTCGCTGATTTAATACCGCACTGATGATGTGACTCACCATCTGCGCCTGGATTTCCACCCCGGAGAGTTCTTGAATCGGCTCAAACGCGGCACTGTAGGGAGTGAGATGATAGTCTCCATAGCTGTTGTCGGTTGTACCAATTAGTACAATGCGATCGCGGATTAAGGCTGCCAATTCCCCATCTTTTGACCCGTTTAAAATCTGCTGTAGAGGTACTTTTGGGGCAATTCTCTGTGTTGCACGGTAATTCAGCAACACTTCAAAGCCACCGGAATCCAGATTATGATAGCCTCCCCTGTGACGTTCCAATTTGGGGAAGATACGGGTGCCGATTTGAAACTGGGTACGGGAAAGCCGTTTAAATTCTATATCCTGTGACCCTAAATAGTGACGGGCAATCTGAAAACTAAAGGATTGCTGAGTCTGACAGTGGGTTCCCGCCGCCATGCCAAAAATCTGGCGTCTGATGACTAAATCTGGATCATAGGGGAGATCACTAAACCCTACCTGATGCACCGGAACGCCTAATGGCGGGGGGATTTCCGGGGATGTTCTTACACCTCCCCCGATTTGGCAAATGTCGATAAATCGCTGATCTCGCTCACGAATTGCTTGTTTGGCGGCGTCAGGATCTAATCTGAACGCCACCGGATCACGATAAATGTCTAAACCAATGACGGCGGGTTGGTGGGGTTTAATTTTGTCCAAGAGGTTGACTAACGCCTGATCCGCCAGTGATCCTTGGCGTTTCATTCCCTGTTGATCTTGATATTGAATATCGGCGGCGTCTATGGTAATAATCAGTAGGCGCTCATCGGGTAGTTCTGTCGGGCGCATTCGCATTAGAGCATCAAACACCCACAGTTCTGAAGATTGCAGGAACCCCAGCCACCGCACTCCCATCACCAACCCTGTCGCGATCGCACTGCTTAAGAGGAGAGTTTGCCAACGGGGGCGTCTTGCTCCCATGATAGAAGGTTTAGGGGCAGGTTTTGGCTGTTGCTGCCAATTCTGCCAAGTGGGTGCGATCGGTGTCGGTGTTTGTACAATGATCGGTAACCAGCTTGCACCGGGAAACTCCCCCTCTAATCCTTGCAATCGTTCCCGCGCTTTCCGTACCGCTAAATCGAAGCATCGCCCCCCAGCAAACTCGATCAGAAAGTACTTGAGGAAGGCTTGAGCCACAGTATCCGGCACCGGTTCGCGCATGACAATAATGTGGGGAATCTGTAGATCCGACAGTTGTCGCGCTAATCCTAAGCCATCACAGGAATTAAAAATTGCTAATTGTAACCCCGCCGCGATCGCTTCGTTGAGGGCGTATTTTAATTGAAGAATAGTTAAACGCTCATGGGGGTTAATATAAATCTCCCCGGAATTACCATCCCCTTGGCTAGAACTATGTCCGGCAAAAAAGAGAATTGTCCATCCCTGATTATGCCAAAGCTGCTCATTTAACTCCTGTCGGCGGGGTTCGACTAAAAAGACTGTTTCGGCACCATCCAAACTGGCGAGGTATTGCCGATCCACGTCAATATCAATTCCCGTTGCATCGCCGAGAATTGCCAATATTCTCACGGTTTTAGTTGGCGTTTGAGTCGTTGTTCTCGGTTCAATGTTGAGAGAACTTAACGACACTTCGGCGTGGGGATAATCCCGAAAAAATCGCCAGGTATACCAGGGTAATTTTCTCAGGTTACTGTCTTCAGTTTGAATAATGACGCGAATGTCTTGATTCGGGTTAAATTGCTGATAAAGTTGACGGCATATCGGACTAAATTCTGGGGAATCGAGCCAGGTATCAATCTGCTGTTGTAATTTCTGACAAACCTCAGCAAAATCCGTTTCGCCAACGTGAGTTACGTCAGTATCATCAATTTGAATATCGTCATCAATGTCGATGGGTTGAGGATGAGAGCGACTAATAATAAATGAACGAGCCTGATAGAGTAAATCGTAGAGTAATTGCCAGTGGCGGTAAAGTTCTACCAGATGGGGGGCGGCGGGTAAACTGCCGATTACCTGCCGATTTTGGGGTTGATCTTGTACCTGTAACTGAGCCGTTACCCAGGCAAAGCCATTGTACAAGTCTCCTCGTCCTAGGTTCAAAATCAGTGACATACTCCTACACCAACCTGGGTACAGGTATTGTGTAGGCTTCGCAACCAATCCGGCTATTGCTTAGGAGGCGTTGCGCTTTAAGAACCGGATGCCCCTCGGCTCTATTTTTGATGTTAATAGCTGCATTATGATCGCGGTCAAGGCTGCACCCACAGTGAGGACAGTCATGCCAACGAATATGCAGCTTTTTAGGTACTTTCTCACCGCAATTGGAGCAATCGAGTGAAGTATTGTGAGCGCTTACTGGTACAACCAACAAACCAGCATTTTCGGCTTTGTTCGTCAGTATCGACAGAAAGCTTGACCACCCAGCATCCAACACCGATTTAGCCAATCGGGTACGAGCTAGACCCAAGACATTCAAATCTTCATGAGCTACTACGTCATATTTGGACAACAACCAATTTGCTGTTTTGAAATGAAAATCTTTTCTCTTATCTGCAACTTTTTTGTGCTGTTTTCCTAGTTGCTTAATAGCTTTAAGTCTACCGTTGCTTCCTTTTTTGCGGCGTGAAACCCGCTTTTGAATAACCCGTAGCCGCTTTTGAGCTTTACGGTAATGCTGAGTAATATGAACAACTTTACCTTCAGAAGTCGTTAAAAACTCCTTCAGCCCCATATCAATCCCAGCGATTTTATCTGGGTTGAAGTCAGGCTTAATTTCTGGGACTGTTTTATCTTCCAGAGAAAGCGTCAAATAGTAACCATCGACTTT
>NZ_JAVJNP010000178.1:0-23741 GCF_040217205.1 Coleofasciculus sp. A1-SPW-01
CAGATGTTACGGAAGTGAATGAAACCAATAACTCCAATGTTGGCTTTTTATTCGATTACGATGATGTAGTCATCAATAATACCCAATTAGCTGATTTGTCAGGGCTATATTTTGATGTCGCCCCCGAACCCCTGGATGCGGGTGATAGTTTTGACATTGATTTTGATATCACCAATACAGGGAGTAGCGCGGGTGCTTTTGATGTTTCCTTCTATCTTTCCAGTAATAACACAATTAGCACCACGGATCATTTATTAGGTAGTGCCACGATTAATGGGTTAGCTGGGAACAGTACAGGTTCCTTTATCACTAGCTTAAACTTGCCCGGAGTTAATCATTCCTTCTGGAATGGAGATGGTACATACTATATCGGGATGGAAGTTGATTCGGGGTCAGATGTTACGGAAGTCAATGAAACCAATAACTCAAATGTTGGCTTTTTATTCGATTACGATGATGTAGTCATCAATAATACCCAATTAGCTGACTTATCCGGGTCGGATTTTGATGTTAATCCAGAACCCCTGGATGCGGGTGATAGTTTTGACATTGATTTTGATATCACCAATACAGGGAGTAGCGCGGGTGCTTTTGATGTTTCCTTCTATCTTTCCAGTAATAACACAATTAGCACCACGGATTATTTATTAGGTAGTGCCACGATTAATGGTTTAGCTGGGAACAGTACGGGTTCCTTTACCACCAGCCTCAACTTGCCCGGAGTTAATCATTCCTTCTGGAATTTATATGGCGATGATACCTATTACATCGGTATGAAGGTTGATTCTGGGTTAGATGTTACGGAAGTGAATGAAACCAATAACTCAAATGTCGGCTTTTTGTTCGATTACGATGATGTAGCCATCAATAATACCCAAATCGCCAACCTGTCTGGACTGAATTTCAATGTCACCCCAGAACCGCTAAATGCTGGTGATAGTTTCGACATTGACTTGATGATTGAAAATAGTGGTGCAGCAGCGGCTGGTGTATTTGATGTATCCTTATATTTGTCCAGTGATAGTAATATTAGCAACTCAGATTTACTGCTGGATACAATCAGTTTCACTGGCTTGGCTGCCAATAGCAGTGGTACATTTACGAGCAACTTTATTCTCCCTGAAGCTAATGATGCGTTCTGGAGTGGAGATGGCAGCTACTATATCGGCATGATGGTTGATTCCGGTGATGATATCACGGAAACCATTGAAACCGATAATGCCAATGTTGGCTTGATGTTGGATAAGGATAATGTGGTCATCAATAACACCCAACTGGCGGATTTAGTTGGCGTAGACTTCAACTTAGTGCAGGAACCCTTAGCCGCTGGTGATAACTTCGATGTCAATTTTGAAGTGCAAAACCTGGAACTGTTTGCCGCCGGAGCGTTTGATGTTTCTTTCTACGTTTCTACCGATAATACTATCGACACGGCGGATCAATTCCTCGGTAGTACAACAATCAATGGTTTAGCGGGTAACAGCATTGGTGCTTATACTACGGGGTTAACTTTGCCAGGAATTAATGATTCTACCTGGAATGGTGATGGAATTTACTACATTGGTATGATCATTGATCAAGACGGAACACTTCCTGAAACTGATGAAACCAATAATTCCAATAATGGTCTATTTGTGGATTATGACAATGTGCTAATTTCCGATACTGAACTCATTGGTACCGATGACGATGATACCCTATTTGGCACTCCCGGTGATGATATTCTCTCTGGCTTGCGCGATGATGATGATTTAGTAGGCGGTGGCGGCGATGATACCCTGTTTGGCGATCGCGGCGATGATAACCTGTTTGGTGAAGCCGGAAATGATATGCTATTTGGCGATCGCGGCGATGACTATCTCTTCGGCGGTACAGGGAATGATATTATCTATGGCGATCGCGGCGATGATCTGTTAATCGGTGTTGAACTCAATCTGGCAAATCCCGGTTTAGGGGAAGTGGATAGTCTTATCGGTGGCTTTGGTGCGGATGTGTTCCAACTTGGAGATGTATTCAGCGCTTATTACGATGATGCTGACGGAACAACCGATGGTTCTACCGATTACGCCCTAATTACTGATTTTGATATCAACCAAGATATCATCGAACTTCATGGCAGTGCGGCTGACTATCAACTCGCCACTGTTTCCCCCAGTTTACCATCAGGAATTGGCGTTTTCCTCCAGTCTTCTACACCATCAGGTCAAGATGAATTGATTGGTATTGTACAAGGTGAAAGCAGTCTGAGTTTAAATGATAGTTACTTTAGTTTTGTGTAACGACGATTGCTATAAAAGCAATTGCATTCAGACTGGATAACCTTACTTTTGGTCAGGATCTGGAAAACCTCTCTCCAAACCTCTCTCCTGCTCTTGAGAAGGCTTTGAATTCTCCCCCTTCCGTGCTATAAAAGCGAAGCATCCGCTATCCTCCGCCGTGAAAAAAAAGTGAAATCCTCTGTCCTCCCCGCATAACAAAAAGAAAGCGAAGCAACATCTGGTCTCCCCCTTTTGAAGGGGGACGGAAGGGGGATCTATAAGGGGAATGAGGGGAGTTGGGGGAAATTAACTAATAATTTGTCTTAAAAGTCCGCGCAGGCGGACTTTGTTTGTGTAGACGTGAATTACATTCGCCGTCTACTCATTCGCCGTCTACTTTTTATAGATTGAACGGGGAATTTATTGATCAAATTTCAGCCGCTGCTCGTTCGATTAAACGACGGGCGACGGTTTGAGTACCCGTATGTTCGTAGTAATTTGTTGACGTGTCTAAAAATGCAGCCAGATAATCCAACTTATCATCTGCAATTTCCACAAATCCTTGCAGGTGATTAACCACCTTTTGGGGAGTCAATCCTTTGGCTGCAACCACACCCCCCATCCAACCTTTCACCGCATCGAAGCTTTCCCCAATAAAGTTCAGCTTTCCTTCAGAACTCTCTCCCGGAATGAAGCTGCTGATTTGTTGAAAGGTAGAATTTTGCTCTAAGCGCGAGGGACTTAATCCTGAAAGCGTGGATTGCGCGGCTTGAATGAAATCAGGACCGAGGGGAATCAAACCATCCAGGCAAATGAGTCCCGCCATTCGGATCATTGACTCACCGCTATAATCGGCTAAAGCATTGACAAAATCCCCGATACTGTCTCCAGGAATGCCATTAATTTGACAAAACGCCACCAATTCTGCCACAACTTTTAAACAAAGATCGATGGTTTGCGCCGTATCTGCTTTGGGCGTAAGTCGATTTAAAAATCCCAGAAACGAAACTCGTTCACCGATTTTATTGGCTAAAGCAGCTGCACCCAGAGCAAAATCCGCACTATCCACGGATTGAAACAGCCAAATTGCCCGTTGATAGCCTTGGGACTTATCGTTATAAAGCCAAAGAGCGCGTTCACTAATATCCTGAATTAATGCCGGATCATCTTCACCTGTAACCTCCCGCACGGTATTTTCAAAGCCAACCACATTTTGCCAATCACCGGGAGCCACAAAGTCTAAGGCTTTCAAGACGGAAACGGTGAGTCCACCTTCAGGTAAGTTATCCACTAATTCAATAATAGATTTACTCATGTAAAATCTCCTATAAATCGTTTCAATGATATCTTTAATTTGTTCCCAATGACCAAGGACAAATCATAGAGAACTAACCTTTCTGTGTAATCAGTGTAACTAAGCTTCCATCCTCTACCTGAATCTGGATAATAAATCTGTGAAATCAGTGTTTTGGCGAATGACCAATTTTATTTGAGTTGGGATAATCCTTGCAGGTCAAACTTTGCCAACCAAGCTTCGCGATCGCTAGGGGTAAAGGAGTCATCACGGGATTGGACTTTGACTTGGAAGCGATCGCGAACTAGAATGGCTGTTTGTGTCTTCCCCCGTTCGACAGCAGGATACCCAGCAATTGTTTTAGAACTATCCTGGAATTTCTTAGCTGCACTTGGGTTATTAGCTAAATCATTAATCGACAGCACCGCCACATCCTTGCCATCCTGTTTCAACTTGGCTTCGGCAAATCCAGTTTTCTCTTGGGCAAACACTCGCTGATAATCACCGCTAGCATTGGGGAAGAATTGATTAAATTGCCCCCCAGCCAAAGGTTCGCCTGTGGGAGCCTGAGTGCTAGTTTGAGGTGCTTCGGTAGAGGGTGGGGGAGCGGTGGATGGTGCGGCACAAGCCGTTACCAGTAAAAATAGCGAGAGTGATAAAGCGGTGAGTATTTTACCGATTCTGAACATTAGGGTTAGCGTCCTCATCGTGTGTGCCAAGATTTTCTCATTGTGACATAGCGATCGCGCAAATACGTTTGCCGTTGTTGCCAGATGGCTGCGAGTCGAGAAAAGCCTTCTTTTGTGTATCGTGGAGATTCTTGCTGGATGAGTAACCAAAGGGTATTGAGGGTTTCCAGGTTTGGGCAGAAGCGGATTAGGGTACGACAAGCGGCAATCCACTGTTCTAGCTGGCGGTAACTAATAAAATAACCGCCCAATCCTTCGATATGTACCCAGAGGACGTTATACCACTTTTCCCAGTTAAGGATACGCTTTGGGTTAATGTTCAGGTATTTGGCGATTTGTCGGAGGGTGATGACGAAGGTTTGGGGATTGATGCGGTGGCGTAAGGGTTGCATAACTATTCATGATTTGAGATGAGTGTCTGGTTCCCCCTTCCCAGCGACAGAAGGGGGTTAGGTTATTTTTGCTGCCAATTAGTCAACCTGAATACGGCGGCTCAGGATACTCATTACCTCACCAGGATTTTGAGTCGGTTGAGGTTTGCTCCATTCACTGACTTGGGCGTAGCCAAGACGGTAAAAAGTGTGAATGGTGTTACTGACGCCTTGGGGAGTGCTGATGACTAGAACTTTTAGGGGAACTCGATTGGGTTCTGATGGTGGATTTCCAGGGAAAGGGGTTTGCGGGTTGGGGGTTGGGTTGGGAAGAAACTCTTGTGTCATAAGGATTTAACTGCTTTTTTTGCTTTGTTCCATATAAGTAACAAAACCATCATACCTGAGTTTTCCATATATGGAACATTTACTCAGTTATGAGCCTCTGACACAATCTGAGGCATGGGAAAAGCAGGCAAAGCACTCAAACAGGTCTTGGAACGTTATGGCATTACCCAAAATCGTTTAGCCGTGGTAATGCAAGTTGGGCGTTCTAATGTTCACCGCTGGGTTTATGAGGTTGCCGATCCTGTCGGCGATGCCATCCTAGAAATTAGGAAGGGACTGAATACGATTAATCCAGCAGCAGCAGAAGAGTTTATTCGTTTGTATCTGGATGAGTCAGAGGAGGATGAGGAACACTCTTAGAGAAGGTGTTTTGTTCGCATTTTGCCTTCATGAGCCTTTGACAAAATTTAGGCATGGGAAAAGCAGGGACAGTACTAAAGCAAGTGTTAGAAGCCTATGGCATTAGCCAAAATAAGTTGGCAGTGGCAATGGGTATTGGGCGTTCTAGTATCAACCGTTGGGTGAATGAAAATCGAGATCCCGGAGGTGATGCCATCTTAGAAATTAGAAAAGGGCTGAATACGATTAATCCGGTAGCAGCCGAGGAGTTTATTGGCTTGTATTTAGATGAGTCATTTGCCTCTGGCACTATAGAAACCATGCGAAAGGCAGGAAAATCTTTAAGACAGGTGTTGGAAGCCTACAACATTAGCCAAAATAAGTTGGCGATAGCAATGGGTATTGGGCGATCAACAATTCACCATTGGGTCAATGAAAGTCGAGATCCAGGAGGTGATGCCATCCTAGAAATTAGGAAGGGGCTGAATAAAATTAATCCAGCAGCAGCCGAGGAGTTTATTCGGGTGTATCTGGATGAGTCAGATGAGGGTGAATTAGTTGACCAAGAGTAGTAGTATGACTAGCCAAACAGGATTAGGCATTAAAGATTAGAAGTGAATCTAAATTGCACTTTTCATCTTTTTGTAGCCTTTTGCCCAATTCAAGGGTCGCTTATTGCCATGTTTTTTTTGCAAATCCTTTAGATCTTTATAAGGGCGTTTACTAATAATTTGCTTTGCATAATTATCCCCAATACCATAAATTTGAGTAAGATCCGATTTCTGATCATTGAGGAAATTGATGAAGTTTGTCATATCTTGAAAATCAAGAATGATTTGATTGAGTTTTGACTGTAACAGAGCTTGTTCAATCGCTTTTTCAGTGTTCCTCTGATCTGCCGAAATCAAAAATACCCAAATTCGCTGCATTCCTGCATTTACAGCCGCTTGATAGATAGGTAAACCCGTCAAGAGACGATAGCTATTATCGTGATCCGTTAAGCAAGCAATCGGAAGAGAGAAATTAGTACTCCATGTTCGTAATGCCTGTGAAATATTTTCAAGTTCTGCTTTTGAAACTTCAGGTTGACCCGGAGGAACCTCTAATTGGTTCACGGCAACTAAATAGGGTTTTGTTTCAATTTTTTGGAAATCCTCAAGCATTTTTTTTGTCCTTTTCAATAACCTCTATTCTTTCTAAAACTTTTTGGGTCAAGTCGATAAATTCTTTGGCGATATTTTCAGCTTGCGATTTCTGTTGAGCGAATAAAGAAATCGGCTGACGTACCCTCGACGCTTGGCTGATATAGTCAGAGCGATGTATTTCTGGTAATATCGGTATGTTATCCTCCGTCTCAAGTCGTTTTTCCAGTAACTTTCTAACCATACTATTAAGTCGTGATCTTTTTTGCGTCATCATGGGGACTATTCCCAGAACCACACCTCGTTTATTCGCCAATTGTTTTTGAACCTGGCGCAGGTACTCTAGTGGTGTATTGATACCGTATACTGATAGATACTCTAACTGAGTTGGAATAAGTAGGTACTGAGCTGCAATTAAGCCCCCCTTCGCAATATCCGTTGAACTGGGAGGTGTATCAATGATTACATAATCATAATTATTAGAGATGCCTGGTGTCTGAAGTGCTGTATCCAATCGTGTTTGCGGCGTTATAAAGCTACTAATTGCCTTATCTGTAGTTCGATAACTACCCGGTAATACATCGATTATACCACTACAGGTAGATATATCTTCTAGATCGGCATTGACAGCAGATGGTCTTATATATTCTTGGTAATCCAAGCTGGGTAAATCGTGGTCACATAAAAAATCGATGAGTTCTTTTCTCTCCTTGAAAGTATCTAAAATTTCTTTAAATTCTTCAAAGCTAGAAGCTTTATCGAATTGATCAGCTTTATTAACACCTAAAGAAAGACTAGCATTAGCTTGATCATCCAAGTCAACCACTAAAACCCTATAGTTAAGTTTGGCTAGTTCATAGGCAAGGTTAACCACTAAAGTCGTTTTACCAACGCCTCCCTTTGACGTATGGATTGCAATTGTACGCATTAAAAAAAACAGATATGATATATAGTCTTTTCAAAAGTCGGCAACTGTGTAATACAACTGGTGTAATCCAAAATGGAAGTTGTGAGTCACAGATTTTCCCTTTACTATAGCTTATACTTCTGGAGACAGCAAGGCTAAAATTTTGCTGAAACTCAGGAGATTGAGGAGTGTTCGGTTAAGACTTTAGGGGAGCGGCGGATCAGGAGGACAAGGCAGAACCATTTTTTTGTATTATATGATACGTTTTTCTGTTTTTACTCCTCTTGGTTGTCAAAGTTTGTGGAGGGTGACAACCCCTAGAAAAAGTAGCTACCCTATGAGAAGGGGTCATTGATAATATAAGTAGCCATGGCAAGCAAGCTCTGGAAAAACATCTGGAAGGTTTTGAATACTGACGTTGATCAGTTGCTTTCAGTCGATCAAGTAACGAGTGCTTCAGAAACACTAAAGAGTGGAACCGAGGCGGCAAAAGCTGTTTTGGATTTGGCAAAGACACTCAAAGAAGAAGGGAGCAACGTCCAGCAATTAGCCCCATTAATAAAATTTTCCTCACTATTAGAGGTACTAAATTCACCTCCAGCTCAAATTCTGGGGGCAAGCTTACCCTTCATTCCCTTGGCAACAGGACTACTAGCATTTTACCTGAAAAAAACTAATCGAGAACTATCTCTAGAAGAATGTGTAGTATTTGTGAGCCAAGCGGCATATTTAGAAAGTTTACAAAAAACTTATGAGTTTTTACCTGAACAAACTTTGTCAGAGTTAAACCGAATTGGTAAAACTCGAACTTCAGAAGCAATAGTTAAACAGATTAGAAAATTAGGTCAGAAGCTTGATCTGGATGAGTCAGAAGCCAAAAAAGCACTTTTGTGCTTTCATGAGTCCAAGTTAGCGCACGATTTCAACAAGGTGTTAACCGCTCGGTTATGTCAGGCAGGACTCAATAAAACTCAAGCCCAGCTTTTATCAAGGCGGGTTGCTCACGGTACTCACCGATATATGATACAAGCCTTAGTTGAGGCAGGAGATTCAGTCAAACGCCTAGCCGACTTTTATCGTGATGGCTGGCGGCGAGACTTGGCAAAATATCAGAGTATTGACAACTATCTGGATAAGCAAATCAAGCAGAAGCCAATTGAGCGAGTATTTGATGAAGAATTTACGTTCCAAGATATCTATGTATCGCTGAAGGTACAACCTGTAAAGCAAAGTGGTGAACTGGATGAAAGGTCAAAACCAATTGATATAGAGAAATGGACGCAGAAGATACTTGAAGATTCTGGTAAACAGAACCAGGTCATGTTCATTGAAGGTGGACCTGGACGGGGGAAGAGTGTATTTTGTCGCATGTTTGCCGATTGGGTCAGACAGCACTTGTATCCCATCTGGATACCGATTTTAATCCGGTTACGCGATATCACAACCTTTGACAAGGATTTAGAAAAAACCCTACAAACAGCTATCGGCTGGGATTTTGCTACGAGTGATAGTGGTTGGTTAACAGATGGCAATACTCGATTTTTGTTTTTGCTGGATGGCTTCGATGAATTGCTATTGCAAGGGAGAAGTGATAGAGGCTTAAAACAATTCATCACCCAAGTGGCAAAATTTCAACAACGTTGCCACGAGAATAGTGAAAAGGGACACAGAGTTTTGATTACTGGCAGATCCTTGTCCTTACAAAGTCCAAGCATTGAGCTGTCGATGCCAAATAATCTGGAGCGTGTGACAATCATACCCATGGATGACAAAAGCCAGAAGAAATGGCTTGATAAGTGGCAAATTCAGGTAGGAACTGAAAAAACTACGGAATTTCGCCAGTTTTTACAAGATGAACGTTTGCCAGACCGAGTACGAGAATTGGCTAGAGAGCCGTTACTACTATATCTCTTGGCAGCCATGCATCGGGATAATCAGTTAAATAATGCCATGTTTGAGCAAGGTAGTAGTGTTGAAACCAAGATTTTGATTTATGAACAGTCTCTTGATTGGGTTCTCACTAAACAACGCTCTGACCAAGGGTACAATTTAAATACCGCACTAACAGAATTAGATGTACAAAATTTGCGAATAATTCTGGCTGAAGCTGGACTCTGTGTCGTCCAGTCGGGTGGAGAATATGCATCAATCGCTATGATTGAACAACGGTTACGTCGCCAAGGTGAAGAGTATACTCAAGTTTTAGAAAGATCACAGACTCAGGACAAGGAAAATCCTCTGAGAAATATTCTTGCCACTTTTTACTTACAACCGACCAGTGGACGAGATGGTTCAGTTGAGTTTGTACACAAAAGCTTTAGTGATTTTTTGTTTGCTGAACGGCTGCGAGAAAGTTTAGAAGCATGGACAATACAAGGGGGCAAGCATCAAACCTCGTATGAGGTGTCGAGAGATGATATGAATTGGGAAATTTATGACCTACTTGGCTATGGAGGGCTGACGCCGGATATTGTAGACTATCTGAGCGCCTGGTTAAATACTAGTGAGACAATAAATACAGGTATCCTATTTGAACGCCTAGAGTATTTCTATTTTCGTTGGTGTGATGGAGAGTTTATTGATGTTGATACAATCGATAAAAACTTTCCTTTAACCAAAAAGCAGCAATGGCAAGACCCTAAATTTTTAGTGGAAAAGCGATGGATAAATATTCACACCGTAGATATTTATACAGGTCTAAATATTTTGATTTTGCTTTTAGAGTTACATCGCCTTGCTCAAGACCAAGAAAATCTGAAAAAAACAGTTGATTTTTATCCCTGTGGTCAGCCCGATCATGATGATTTTGACGGCTCTCGACTACGGCGGATTATTGGCTACAGCTACTGTATTGGAGTTGATGCATTTGTACAGACTGTAGGGAAATTTTTGAGCCATGCAGAACTAAGTAGTGTGGATTTACATAGCGCTGACCTTCAGGGGGTCAATCTATGTAGCGCCAATCTTAGTAATGCTAACTTAAGTAGTGCTGACTTGCGGGGAGTCAACTTGAGTAACGCTAATCTCAGTAACACTAATCTAAATGGTGCTGATCTCCGCAGCGCTAATCTCAGTGGTGCCAAACTCAGCCATGCTAATCTTAGTCATGCTAACTTGAGGGGATCTAACTTCCGAGACGCTAATCTCAGCAATGCTGAACTACGAGGTGCTAATTTGGATCGTGCTGACTTCAGTAGTACCCAATTGAATCAGGCATTTCTAAATCATGCATCCTGCCGTTATACTAATCTAAGTGGTGCTAATTTAAGTGGTGCTGAACTCCTTAGTGCTGATCTAGTGGGAGCTAACCTGAAATACGGATCTCTTAGTCGTGCATCTCTGCGAGGTGCTGACCTCCAAAATGCCGACCTGAGTAGTGCTAACATTAGTCGTGCCTTCCTAGGAGGAATAATCTGGAATATAGAAACAATATGGGATGATGTCAGTGGAATGGACACAGCATATGAACTGCCAGCCAATCTCAGGCAAGTGTTTGGATTAGGATCTTAGAAGCACTAATTGGATGTTTAGAGTACGATGGGAGTCATTAGATAGAGAGAACATAACTCATTCAAGCTGGTTATCGACTCAAAGTTTTTCATACACGAAAAAGCAACAATGGCTGAACTCACCATTCAAGTACCAGACGAACTGGCTCAACGCCTAGAACCACTCCGCGATCGTCTCCCGGAATTACTACAGCGTCTCGTAGAAACCGTTCCTCCCAGAATTCCTTTACCTAACCAAATCTCATCTGTTACTAACCCAACAGATGCTCCAATTGCATACACTGAAGTTCTCGACTTTTTGATCGCCCGTCCTACTCCTCAAGAAATCACTACCTTTAAAGTGTCAGCAGAAGCCCAAGAACGTCTCCGCACGTTGCTAGACAAAAACCGAGAAGGAACACTCACAGAAGCTGAAGCTACAGAACTTGATTTATATGAGCAGTTAGAGCATCTGATGATTCTGCTTAAAGCCAAAGCTTATGACTTAATCGGATAAATGGCTGCTTCCTCGATTTCCCCTTCCCTACGTCAGTTCAATCAATCGATTCAGATTATCATAAAGAGAGCATAGCTAATCCACTCTGGCTGTTGTCGAGTTAAACTTACCGTGCAGAAAGTCGAGATAAATAACCCATGCTAAACAGCCTTCAACTCAAAAATTTTGGTCCGATAGACCAGCTTAAGTGCGAACACTTAGGCAATGTTAACTTAATTATTGGTGAAAATAGCACAGGTAAAACAATATTACTCAAGGCTCTTTACAGTGCTATGCGAACCTTGGAAACCTATAAACGGGGCAATGAACCGCGCAGCGCTGAAGAAATACTGGCAGACAAACTTTACTGGACATTCGAGACGGTAAAAATCGGCGAACTCGTAAGAAAAGAAGCGGATGAACCTTTATCATTGCAGATTAACGTTGATAATCAAAAATTTGTTTATACTTTCGGCAGAGATACAACCAAGACTATTCAGAACTTAGACAATCATGTTACACCCCGCGAGAGTAACTCAATTTTTTTACCTGCAAAAGAAGTTCTTTCTCTGCACTCAATTATTTTAGAAACTCGTGAACTAGACCAAACCTTTGGCTTTGATGATACATACCTCGACCTAGCCCGCGCCTTGCATCAATCTCCTAAAGGTGGCAAAAATTATAGAGAATTTGCTGAATCGCGAAAAAACCTAAAAGATATCTTAGACGGCAAAATTGAGTATGACGAAAGTTCAGGAATTTGGCACTTTAAGAAAGGCAATCAAAAGTTCTCTATTGGAGTTACAGCAGAAGGCATCAAGAAAATTTCGATTCTCGATACTTTACTCGGAAACCGCTATCTTGATCCGCAATCCGTCATTTTTATTGATGAACCAGAAGCCGCGCTGCATCCAAATGCTATTTCAAAATTATTGGACATCATCGCTATGTTAGCGAAGTGCGGAATCCAGTTTTTCATGGCAAGTCACTCTTACTTTGTGATCAAAAAATTATTTCTCATCGCTCAACAACAAAATGAAATCTCAATCAAAATAATTTCAACTAATCCTGAACAGTGGACTATTGCCGATCTAAAAGATGGTTTGCCGAGTAATCCTATTATTGATGAATCTATCCAACTTTACAAAGAAGAAGTGGGGTTGGCTTTTCAATGACCACTCAGTCGATTATTGAATCTGGAATGACGTTCGGACCCTATCCAGAAGGACATTGCTTCCATATTGAGAAAAGTCAAACCTACCAAGATATCCAGGAGGGCGTTAAGATAGCAGAGCTTTTGTTGCTACATCCTCCCAATTCACCAAAAGTATGGATTATTGAAGCAAAATCTAGCTCACCTCGTCCTGAAACCCAACCCGGGTTTGACGATTTTATCGAAGAAATCCGAGAGAAATTGACGAACGGGCTGAATCTCTGTATGGCAACTTGTTTAAAACGCCATGCAACATGGACAGAATTACCTTCTCTATTTCAGACACTCGATTTAGAAAAAATTGATTTTCGCTTACTATTAGTGATCAATGGACATAAAGAAGAATGGCTTCCACCATTACAGGACGCCCTAAAAAAAGCACTAAACTCGACTGTAAAAACTTGGCATTTATCGGCAAATTCTGTGGTCGTGCTAAATCACACATTAGCTCAAGAAAAAGGATTAATTCGCTAAGGGTTAAATACAAATTAATGCAGTGAATAGAAATAACAATCCACTTCCACAACCTAAATCCACCACTAAGCCTTCCCGTATTTGGTGTTGCGCGAGGATTGCCAATATACCAGGCGCAGATTTCAGGGCGTAATCCCGGAAACCGACATCGTGGATATATGGCAAGTCTTCTTTGTACCATGTTTCCATACCCTCTCACCGCTAACCCCGCTACACCCTCTAGATTATCGGTTCACTATGACAAAGGGCGGGTTTTGTTGAAAGGTTATTGGTAGATATCCTAATTAAACGGCTAAACCCGCCCCTACAACTGACTGATTACGTCTTTAAGGTTGCACCAACCAACGCCCTTGATTATTGCCGATTAAATCAGAACCCATAAATAGATCCATTAAATTTTGTTACGATAAACACGGATAGAGAGTCAGCGGCGCACCCAAACCCTCTGATCGCTCAATCTCCCTGCTGTAATCTGCTTGAGACAATACACCCATGCTGAGACTAGAACACATTAGTAAAATTTATCCCACTGGCGAAGTTCTCAAGGATGTCAACTGGGAAGTCAAACCAGGCGATCGCATCGGCTTAGTTGGCGTTAATGGTGCGGGTAAATCTACTCAACTCAAGATTATTGCGGGGGAGATAGAACCCACGGATGGGGAAGTGATTCGCCCGACGAGTCTCCACATCGCTTACCTCACCCAAGAATTTGAAGTCGATCCTAGTCGCACGGTGCGCGAAGAGTTTTGGACGGTATTTACACAAGCCAACCAAGTACAGCATAATCTGGCGCAGGTGCAACGGGACATGGAAACCGCTGATCCCGATCAACTCGATCGCCTAATCCACAAGCTGGATAAATTGCAGCGTCAGTTTGAAGCCCTCGATGGGTACTCTCTAGAAGCGCAAATCGAGAAGATATTACCCGAAATGGGATTTGCCCCTGAAGACGGCGATCGCTTAGTTAGCGCGTTCAGTGGTGGTTGGCAAATGCGGATGAGTTTGGGCAAAATCCTGCTGCAAAGCCCTGACATCCTCCTATTGGATGAACCGACAAACCACATCGATTTAGAAACCATCGAATGGTTAGAAAATTACCTGAAAGGATTAAAAACCCCGATGGTGATAGTATCCCATGACCGGGAATTTCTGGATCGCCTCTGTACCCAGATTGTGGAAACTGAACGCGGCGTCTCTACCACCTACCTGGGCAATTATTCGGCGTACTTGCAGCAAAAAGCTGAGATGCAAGAATCCCAACTCAGCTCCTATGAGCGTCAACAAAAAGAACTGGAAAAGCAGCAAGCCTTTGTTGAACGATTCCGCGCTAGTGCAACCCGCAGCACCCAAGCAAAAAGCCGTGAGAAACAGTTAGAAAAAGTTGAACGCATTGAAGCACCAACAGGTAGCCTAAAAAGCTTACATTTTCGCTTTCCCCCAGCCCCTCGGAGTGGTCGCGAGGTTGTTAATATTAAGGAATTGGTGCATACCTACGACGATAAGATTCTTTTCCTCGGTGCAGACTTGCTAGTTGAACGGGGCGATCGCATTGCTTTCTTGGGACCGAATGGATCAGGCAAATCCACGCTATTACACCTGATGATGGGGATGGAAAACGCCACAGAAGGGATTGTGGAACTGGGTAAGCATAATGTGATCCCCGGCTATTTTGAGCAAAATCAAGCTGAAGCGCTGGAGTCAACTAAAACCGTCATGGAAACCATCCATGATGAGGTTCCTGATTGGAAAAATGAAGAGGTTCGCACCTTATTAGGGCGATTTCTATTCAGTGGTGAAACCGTCTTCAAAAAAGTCGAATCCCTGAGTGGAGGGGAAAAAGCACGTCTGGCGTTAGCCAAAATGCTGCTGCGTCCCGCGAATTTACTCCTATTGGATGAGCCAACCAATCACCTGGATATTCCCGCCAAAGAAATGTTAGAGGAAGCCCTCCAGCATTATGACGGTACCGTGATTATTGTCTCCCACGACCGTTATTTTATTTCTCAAGTGGCGACGAAAATTGTGGAAATTCGTGATGGTGAGTTCCGCACTTATCTGGGGGATTACCACTACTATCTGGATAAAATAGCTGAGGAGAAAGAACAGGAAAGATTAGCCGCGCTCGCTGCTGAAAAAGCCGCCAAGAAAGCGGCGAAAGCAGCGAAGAAAAAAGCCGGCTCCAAGCATAAGTAACTATAGACAAAACTGTTTCATAATTTAATTCAATGAGTTGCCCATGAAAATTATTCAGCTTATCACTCGACATCCATCTTTTCCTGGTGGAATCAATCAATATTCACTAATATTGGCAGAACAATTATGGAATCGGCATAATATATTCACTCATTTTCTCGGATACAGTGATCTAGAAAACCCAAAAATTGAAAGTCATGAAGTAACAGTAAATGGTTTTCCAAGTACTAATCTTTTCTACAAAGAAAGTACAGATATATTAGAGGTGTTTTCTTCTTTGTTAACAGAGGGAGTTGAAGCAATAATTTTTCATTATATACCTAAAGCATCTTGGCTACTTAAATGTTTACATTTTCTCAAGAAAAAATATAGATTTCAGTTAGTAGTAATGTTTCATGATGGAATTTATGTACCACGCGGAATCAAGAAAAATATTAGTTATGAAATTCGACAGTTTTTACGAAAAGATAACAGTCCAAATTCTAGTGCTAGGGAATTGACTAAAATTGCTGATACAATTTTGACTACTACTTACAGGTATCAAATGATTATTTCTAAATGGGTAAAATATCCTGTGATTTGTATTCCTATATACTCAACTATTGGGGAACCTCAGTCTACCCCTCCATTGGTGAAACGGAGCCGTCGTATGATAGTGTTTGGAAAACCCTATTTAAGGAAGCGAGTTTACGAAAAAGCAATCAACCAGCTTGTCGAGAGTTGCTATAAATTGGAGATTAAAGAAATCAATGACATCGGACCATTGCGTGATTCAGCTTGTGAAGTTATATTGCCTAAACTTAGTGGAATAGATGTAGTAGAAATAGGAGAAGAGTCTTCTGTAAAAATAAGTCAAATAATGCTGACTTCATTAGCTGGATTCATTGATTATGATCCTTCTTATTTGAGTAAATCGAGTGTACTGGCTGCCTACTGCGCTCATGGATTAATTCCTCTGTGTTCTCGCTATACGGAATCCGCTTCCGATGGACTTGAGTTAAATCAGAATTATTTATGCTGCCATAAGTTTGACAAATTAGACTGTAGTCAATTACAATATATCGCAGATTCTGCTACGGCTTGGTATCGTAATCATGACATAAAAACAACTACAGATATTTTTGCTTCAATTTTAATAAAATAACCAAAGAAATGGTAATGCTCTGATTTAGGCAATTATTCCAGAAAACGTAAGAGAAAATGAAAATAATTCAACTTGTAGCTAATCACATATCTGCTCCTGGTGGCATGGAACACTATACACTAGGCTTGGCCAAGAAATTGCGTGAAGACCATCAAATATTTACTGATTTTTTTTGCTATTGTGAACTAGAAAATATGGAAAAGGATAAAACAAAAGTGGTGATAGATGGTTTTTCTAGTATTAATATTTATTATGCCAATTCTTCCGACATATTGTCATTATTTTCATCAGCGTTGACAGAGGGAGTTGATGGAATTGTCTTGCACTATACTCCTCTAGCATCTTGGTTGCTAGGATATTTACAGTCGCTCAGAAAAAACTATAAATTTAAATTGTTAGTGGTTTTTCATGATTGTCTCTACGTGCCTAGCCTAATTAAAGATAAGATTAGCTATAAAATCAGGTATTTTTTAGGCAATGATAAGAGTCCAAATTTAATGGCTAGTAAGTTTGCCAAAATTGCTGATCATGTCTTAACTTTTTCTGGAAAATATAAATCTATTATTTCTCAATGGGTAAGACATCCCGTCGCGTGCATTCCCGTCTATTCAACGATTGGGGAACCTCGGCCTATTCCTCCTTTAAATAAACGTACTCGTCGAATGGTAGTTTTTGGAAAGCCATATCGAAGAAAGCGAGTTTATCAAGAAGCTATTCAAGCACTTATTGAAAGTTGCCATAACTTGGGAATTCAAGAAATTTATGACATTGGACGCTCTCGCGAAAGGGAACATGAAGTTAACATACCTGATTTACCCGAAGTAAAGATACTGGTAATGGGAGAGCAGCCGCCTGAACAAATAAGTCAGGTCATGCTGACTTCATTGGCTGGTTTTATTTACTATGACCCAGCTTATCTCGGCAAATCAACTATTTTTGCTGCACTCTGTGCTCATGGAGTGATTCCTATCTTCTCTAAATCCACTACATCAGTAGCCGATGGCGTTGAAGCCAATAAACATTATCTAGTTCCCAATAACTACATGAAAAACGTGAATGAGATGGAATTACAATCTATATCCGATTCTGTGTATCGATGGTACGGTAATCATAGTTTAGAAAAGACTGTAGAAATTTATGCTTCACTTCTAAGGAAATAAAATTCAATCTAAATCTATAAAACAAAAAGCTTTCTTTGGGCAGTGTAATTCTCCTTAAGACCACCATTTTGGTTCAATATGAGCTTTTATTGCATTAGAATTAACAAACAAGGCATTGCAACAAAATAACCCAAAAGAACCATCTTTATAATTATGTCGTAATCCATAAAGACCATATAGTTTAAATTTTTGTTTGGATAGGTATAAATAAATATCTGGAAAAAAAGTAAGTGCTTTATTATCTTTATCCCAGCCGACTTCACTATATATAAGTTTCACTCGATTGTCGCCTAGATAACTACTTGCTCCTTGAAGTACCTGCATTTCATAACCTTCTGTATCTATTTTTAGTAGATCGATTGTATCTATATTTTGTTCATAGCAAAAACTATCAATTTTTTTTATGTTAACTATTTCCTCTCCTACTATGTCATACATACCTGATATTGCATCAGAAGGGGAAGTTACATTGTCTATCATTGAATGAATTTGAGAATCTTTTCTCATGAAAATTCTCTTGGACTCATCTTTATCACCGAAGGCATGATTGAAACAATTAACTTGCTTTAGACGAGATGTATTGTTTTGTAATTCATGAAATGTTTCTTTAACAGGTTCAAATGACAAAATATTAGCATCAGGTAATTTTTGAGAAAAATATAGTGCTGTTTGACCAATATTAGCTCCTACATCAAAAACCGTGTTGATTTGGGATAAATCTGGAAATATTTTCTTTATGTCTGCCACTAGATCCATACCGGGTGGCAAGTATTTAGTTTTAGTGTTATGTATCTCATATCCCAAGTTCTTCAATATTTCTCTTATTTGTCGTTTCATTTTTTTGCACAAATAGCATATAATTCGCTAAATATACTACCAATCAATATCAATAATGTCAATGGGGTAAACTGACTGGAGTTTCCCAAAACTTATCCACACACATCATCTCCCAGTCAATGACACTCAGGTCTAGTAAGAATGACGGTAGGATAACATTCATTAGACTCAGTTCCCACCTTTGTTTAGCTGGTCAAACCCCTCAAAAATCAAAAGAAAGGCAAAAATTAGCCATCAAATCAATAAACTAATGATATCATGGCGGTGAAATTAGTGTAGGAATAAAGAGCGATACTATGATGCAAGCACCTGTATCTCCTGTGGTGCTAGTCATCTTGGACGGCTGGGGCTACAGCAAGGCAAGGGATGGAAATGCCATTGCCATGGCTCGAACCCCTGTGATGGATAGCCTTTTGACGGCTTATCCCAGTACAACTATTCGCACCTCTGGCAAAGATGTTGGTCTACCAGAGGGTCAAATGGGTAACTCGGAAGTGGGTCACCTGAATATCGGTGCTGGGCGTGTCGTCCCCCAAGAACTAGTTCGCATCTCAGATGCTGTGGAAGATGGTTCGATCAGGGAGAATGCAGCCCTGCAGAAATTGAGCCAAGAACTGAAGCATCAAGGGGGTAAGTTACACCTAATCGGCTTATGTTCGGACGGTGGTGTGCATTCCCACATCAACCATCTGCTGGGATTACTCGATTTTGCTAAATCCCAAGGTTTCTCTGATGTTTGCGTTCACGCCCTTATGGATGGTCGGGATACCAACCCCAACTCCGGGATCAGCTATCTTCAGACCATTCAAGAGCATATTGACAAAATTGGCATGGGACGCATTGCCACCATTAGTGGTCGCTACTATGCAATGGATCGCGATCATCGCTGGGATCGCACCCAAAAAGCTTACGATATGCTCACCCAGGATGGAAATGGGGATGGTCGAAGTGCGGTTGAGGTGATGCAAGCGTCTTATCAGGCGGACATTACTGACGAGTTTATTCTGCCGACTCGGATTACCTCGGGTGCATTGGAACCGGGGGATGGGATAATCTTCTTTAACTTCCGTCCCGATCGCGCCAGACAATTGACCCAAGCTTTGACTGATCCGGAATTTGACGGATTTGAACGGGAACTGATTAAACCCCTAGCGTTTGTCACGTTTACCCAGTATGATCCCCATTTTCCAGTGCTAGTAGCGTTTGAGCCGCAGAACTTGAATAATATTCTCGGCGAAGTCGTTTCTCGGAATGGGTTGCGCCAATTCCGCACCGCTGAAACGGAGAAGTACGCCCATGTCACCTACTTTTTTAATGGCGGTTTAGAATTACCCTTTGAAGGAGAGGATCGGGAACTGATTCCCAGTCCCATGGTCGCAACCTACGATCGCGCCCCGGCGATGTCCGCCGTCGATGTGACGGATGTGGCGGTAAAGGCGATTAGCAAAATGATTTACTCCTTGGTGGTGATCAACTACGCCAACCCAGATATGGTTGGACATACGGGAAATATAGACGCCTGTGTGAAAGCCATTGAAACCGTGGATCACTGCTTAGGAAAGTTGATTGAAAGCATCAACAAAGTGGGCGGAACCGCGATCATTATCGCCGATCACGGGAATGCGGAATACATGCGAGATGAACAAGGTAATGCTTGGACGGCTCACACAACCAATCCTGTACCCTTTATCTTGATAGAAGGGGAAAAATTAAAAATCCCTGGACATGGCACGGACGTTGCTCTGCGGAGCGATGGACGGCTGGCAGATATTGCGCCAACGATTCTGGACATCTTGAACCTGCCACAACCGGAAGACATGACGGGACGTTCTATGATTAAACCCGTGGAGTTTGATGTACGGAAGAATCGGACGCCAGTACGAGTTGCTTTATAGTCTTTGGTCTTGGACGAAAAAAGAAGACCACATTGCCATTGACAAATAAGCCATAATCAAGTATGACCAGTCAAGTTCTGCAAATTATTTGGGCAGCATCTGCTCTCGGTTTGATTGTTTTAGTGTTGCTTCATAGTCCCAAAGGGGATGGTATTGGTGGAATTGGTGGTCAAGCCCAACTGTTTACCAGTGCCAAAAGTGCCGAAACCGCCCTCAACCGGGTGACTTGGGTGCTTGCCATTATCTTTATCGGTTTAACCATTGTTCTCAGTGCAGGGTGGTTGAATCAATAATGGTTTGTCCATTGTTTGCTGTTCGTTGTCTGTTACAACTGACCCCAGACAAAAACAGCAATGTTAACTGGGTTACACCCAAGGATTATCTAGGAAGGAATGACCCAAGTCACCAATTTGGGATGAAAAAAAGTGCAACTCGCAGGTTGAGGCGTTTCCTCTATAGCACCAGGAAACGTCTCTTGTGGATAGCGATCTTGACCAGTGGGTTGATTCTGTTACTATCGATATCTTGGCATGTCCCTGGGATTCCGTTCTCTCTCCCGACGCCTCAACCTCACCCGCTCCCCCAACCATTGGCGCAGTGGGATGATCAGACTGATGCTGGTGATTATTTCACGGAGATTAAGTTAACCCCGGTGGAGCATCTGGTTTGGTCTGAGTTTCCGGTTCAGGTTTATATTGAACACCCCAAAGAATCAGCGGAATCCTCGGCTAGTGCTAAACGATTCCACGATTGGTACGATGCTGTTTTACAAGCCGTAGAGGAATGGACTGTTTATTTGCCCTTACAGGTGGTTTCTGAGACAGAATCAGCAGATATTACAATAGTGCGATCGCGCCCTCCTTTGCAAGCCTCGTTTAACCGCGAAACCCAACGATTTGAGAACATTCGCGCCCGTACCGCAGAAACTCGCTACGAATTTTATCTGCGTCCCGGCGTTGAGGAATCACAACGTATTTTAGCCCATAAGTTTACCATTTATCTGAGTCCCCACCAAACCGTAGACTATACCCTAGCCACGGCTCGTCATGAACTCGGACATGCGTTGGGGATTTGGGGTCATTCTCCGGTGGAAACGGATACGATGTACTATTCCCAAGTTCGCTATCCGCCGGAAATCTCCGTGCGGGATATCAACACGTTGAAACGGATTTACCAGCAGCCTACTCGCTTGGGATGGGCAGTGACACCAAATCCGCCATTGGAAACCCCTTTTTACCACGGCGATTAAAATCGCGGCTACACAAACAAAGTCCGCCTACGCGGACTATATTATTAAGTCCTAATACCGTAGGGTGGGCATTGCCCACCAGCCTTAAGTCAGTTCCATTCCAGCTAACACCAATTTAACGCCGCCACAGATGGGCGATGAGACGATAGAGGAGGGCGATGAGAAACGGGGCGCTTAAACCGAGACTCCAGATAAAAATGGGTGAGGATAAAAACGAAACATCGGTGTAGGATTTCGGTTGGGGTTGTTGTACGGAAATCGCCGTAGCCGTTAAGCCGCTAATCCCCAGCACAATCCCAGCTAAGGCAATGGTATTATTGAGAGCGCGATCGCTCTTGGTTTGCTCTACGTTGATAATTCCTTGTAGGGTACTATTTAGATTCTCTAGCAATGTGAGTCCAGGTTGGAAGTTCTCACAGTCGGAGGCGACTTGGCGCTGGTATTTCTGGGCGTAGAGTTCACTGCTGAATTCTTCCAGAACCGTTAAGTCACTCCTTGGATACTTTTTCTGCATACTTTGCAGCCGATAGTGATAGTTTTCTAGGTTAATCGTTAGGGTACGGCTTTGGTTTTGCAGGGCGTTTAAGGCAAGAGTATACTTAGATAAATTAATCAAGTTGTCTTTCAGCGTTTTTTGCAAATTTCCTAACCTGATCCGGTTTTTTTCGCAGTCTTGTGTCATCTGTGGAATTTCTTGAATCGTGGGTTGAATATCGATATATTTTTGTTTTAGGTCAGATTTCTGGTCTTGGCTTTGGTAATACGACCAAACAATTTTATGGCGGTATTGAAACAAGCGCAACCAGTCATAATAGGTGGCTTGTACTTGGGTTCGCATCGCATCTGGGTTGGAATCGTGGGGAAAGAGCCAGATTAACAGATGATAGCTTTCTTGGCGATAGAATTGCCAAAAGTCGGTAGAGGATAAGCCGGGATTGGGGGGACGATACCAGAGTTCAAATAGAGTGGCATTGTTTAACTGTCCTTTGCCGATAATGTCTCGGTTCCAGTTATAATTGCTGAGGATTTGGGTGTAGCAATCTTTGGCGATTTCTTCAATCTCCGTATCGGTTTTGGGGGTAGTGAGTTGACCCCAGAGTAACCAGGTTTGTCCAATGGTTCCCGTTTGTTGGGATAGGCGTTGAATTAGGTCTTGTTTGAGGTGAAAGAAGGGTTTATTGTGGAGAGGTTGAGGGTCATCATTGGCTTGACCATTCGCATCGAGTTTTCCCGAATAATCAACGTGGAGAGCGTAGGTATCATTAAGTTGTAGGGGTTCGTAGTACCCATCGAAGGGATCAGGAAAGTCTCTACGTCGGGTTTCTAGTAAGGGAATAATGCCCGAATCAAGAGTGTGAGTGGAGGACAGTTTGCGGTAGGTTTCCTCAAAGCTGGTTTCATCTAAATCACCGTAGACTTTCTGCCAGAATCGGCGGCGATTTTGGTCAATTTGTTTAGCATCTTGACCTAATCCTTCCTTGAGATCATAAAGGAAGAGGTCAATACTGGGATAGATAATTGCATCAGACATACTCAGTTTTCACCCCGAATCGCTTGCCAAATCCGTTTGAGAAGATTGGGATTTGTTTTAGTCTTGGCTTGAGCCACAGAATCAGCAGCGCTAAAGATATCAATGGCGGAATTCGTGAGTTCTTGGGTGGCTTCGTTGGGGATAGGGAGGGGAGGTAATCCTTTATTGCGAACGCCTACATTATTCTCAAGTTGATCACATTCCTGATGATAGAGAGTATCGAGGGGAGGATAGCGTTCTGCAATTCTATCTAGATTGCCAATGGTATCGGGATTGGCTTTCATCTGTTCGGCTAAATCATGAAGTTGAGACTGCACCTCTGGCGGTAACGGTTGTTCTAATTTGGCTAAACCATTCAGGAAGGCGGTTAGTAATTGTTGGTGATAGTCATTCATGGGTAAGGTTCTCCATTCACCTTACCTTATTCTCTCATTTTATTCGGCTATTCAGTATTTTCCCCCTCATCCCCTAACCCCTTCTCCCACCGTGGGGAGAAGGGGAACCGGATTCTCTTGCTCCCCTCTCCCCGGCGTGGGAGAGGGGCTGGGGGAGAGGGGTTGAGCTTAAGTTGACACCAATGACCGACGTGCACCCACTTATAATGAATGAGTCTTTGATACTCGCTCATGAGTCTTTGATACTCCCTCACGAGTCTTTGATACTCGCCAACGAGTCTTTAATACTCGCCAACGAGTCTTTAATACTCGCCAACG
>NZ_JAVJNP010000191.1:0-24648 GCF_040217205.1 Coleofasciculus sp. A1-SPW-01
GAAAAGTCGCCTAAAAATAACAAAAGCCCCAGAGAAAAAATCTCTAGGACTGAACCAGGGTGCATCTACCATTTCTTTCTTCTTATCCCTATGAACCTAATCCGGAAAAGTCGCCTAAAAATAACAAAAGCCCCAGAGAAAAAATCTCTAGGACTGAACCAGGGTGCATCTACCATTTCTTTCTTCCTATCCCTATGAACCTAATCCGGAAATTTATATGTATCAAAGTTCTGACTCTACTCAACTTCAAAACCCTCTCCCTTCCCTAGCCCCAGCCGTCTACATTATTGGTGCTGGACCTGGAGATCCGGAGTTATTAACCGTTAAAGCGTTGAAAATGCTGCAAAAAGCAGATGTGATTTTATTTGCCGACTCCTTAGTGCCATCACAAATATTGCAGGAAACCCGTTCTGATGCAGAAATTATCCGAACTGGGAATAAAACCCTAGAAGACATCTTACCCCTGATGATTGAACGAGTGCGATCGCACAAATCCGTGGTTCGTTTGCATTCGGGTGATCTAAGTCTATACAGCGCCATTCACGAGCAAATGCAAGCCCTTACCGAGGCGGAAATTCCCTTTGAAGTCATTCCTGGTATTAGTGCTTACCAAGCAGCAGCCGCTAAACTAGGGGTTGAACTTACCGTGCCGGACGTGGTACAAACCATTATCCTGACACGCATTAGTGGTCGAGCCTCAGCCGTACCCGAGTCAGAAGAATTAGCCTCTCTAGCCGCCCATCAAGCCAGTCTTTGTCTGTATCTCAGCGCCCGTCATATAGACGCCGCCCAAGCCAAACTGATGCAACATTATCCAGCAAATACCCCGGTTGCTGTCTGTTTCCGGATTAGTTGGTCAGATGAAAAAATGTGGCTTGTCCCTCTAGAGCAAATGGCAGCACTCACTCACCAGGAAAATCTAATTCGGACAACACTTTATATTATTAGTCCCGCCTTAAAAACACCCTGGTCTTTACCAGAGACAATATCTAGCCAAGATACCAAAGTAGGAACACGTTCCCGCCTTTACCATCCAGAACACTCCCACCTCTTTCGCCGCGAGGGGAGATAGGGAAGTTGGGGGAGCTGGGGGAGCTAGGGAAGCTGGGGGAGCTGGGGAAGCTGGGGAAGCTGGGGAAGCTGGGGAAGACAGCCCTAACTTGACTAAACCCGCCCCAATAGGTTGGTAGGTTGGGTAGAGGGTAAGCAAAACCCAACAGGCTAACGATGGCGTTAAAATTCCTATCATTAACTCTGCGAGTATAGTATTGTATTGCCTGCCTGTTCCCTGTTCCCTAGTCAACTATGAAGCCAAGCGTCTGTCCTAAATGTGGTGCAAGCTTAGAGTCTATCACCCATGGTGGCATAGAAATCGATCGCTGCTGCAACTGCAAAGGAATTTGGTTTGATTCTCTGGAAGTTGAAAAACTCAAGCGGATTAAAGACTCCGAGAGTTTGGATATTGGAGATCCAGAAACGGGACATCAATTTGATCAAGTAGATGACGATGTGTATTGTCCTCGCTGTGGCGCGACGATGTTTCGCATGATTGATATTGATCGGTATAGTATCTGGTATGAAAAATGCCCCCAGTGTCACGGTGTCTGGTTAGATGCGGGTGAATTTAAGAAGTTTAAGCGGAATTTCTCACGGAAAAGGATTTTAGGTCGAGTTCGCAAAACCTGGCGTTCTCATTAGCTTGTCTGTTGTGGGAGGGTAATGTAGAGACGCGCCATGGCGCGTCTGAAAGCTGGGGAAGTTAATTTAACACTCACTCAGGGCGGGTTTAGTCACATCGGGGTCAAAAAGAAACGATAGTAGTAAAACCCGCCCCTACAAACCATGTTCCCTCGAAGGTCGTGAAGGGTCAACACTCTCCCCTGCACCCAAAACCCCTAACCTCTTGGTAAACTGAATGCCATATCTGTGCAACTAGGGAGAGGATGCCTTGCTAGACGAACAAGCGAAAAAAAAGATGCTGCGTAAGATTCCGCATGGTCTATATATCTGCGGCGTCAAAGACGGTGATAACTTAAACGGTTTCACTGTAAGTTGGCTGATGCAGTCTTCCTTTGAACCGCCACTGGTGGTTAATTGTATTAAGAGAGAGACAGGTTCTCACGAAATGCTGAAAAAAAATGGTGTGTTCAGCATCAGCTTCCTAGAACGTGGACAAAAAGACATGGCGGCGAAATTCTTTAAACCCCAAAGCCGGGTTGGGAATAAGTTCGAGGATGTGGAATTTTATGAAGGAGAAGCGACAGGCTGTCCGATCATTTCTGACTCCCTCGGTTACATCGAATGTAAAGTAGTCGATTCGGTGGAAAAGGGAGATCACAGTGTTTATGTGGGGGAAGTGATTGCCGCAGGTATTCACCGGGAAGGAGAACCGCTTTTACTCGAAAGCACCGGTTGGCAATATGGTGGCTAGAGACTGAACGCCAATTGTCCCATATCCCAAATGGTTCTAACTCAGTTCTAATGAAGTTGAAAAAACAAGCCTATGCCTCTGATTAAAGTTCAATCATCTGTCAGTAATCCAGAACCTACCCTAGTGGAAGGGTTGCTCAAAACCCTTTCCGGTAAACTAGCCCAGCATGTAGGGAAACCTGAATCCTATGTGATGACGGCATTTGAAGATGGTGTATCCATGACATTTGGCGGTACCGTTGAGCCAACCTGCTACATGGAAGTCAAAAATATTGGCACGATGAGTCCAGCCCAAACCCAGGCAATGAGTCAAGACTTTTGCCAGGTGATTAGTGAAAAGCTGGGTGTCCCGATTAAGCGAATTTATATTGAGTTCGCTGATGCCAAGGGTAGTATGTGGGGGTGGAACGGTACAACCTTTGGTTGAGGGGTTGGTTTTATCCTGATTAAGCCTTGGCTGTTTTCAGATGAACCCAAAGTAAGCCCCCCTTAAAAAGGGGGGTTTGGGGGGATCTCTACCGTGCTGTATTGGCACGCAAATCAAGCGGATTCGATATCACTTAGAGAACCAGGAAATGGGTTCACAGGGATAAGAAAACTGGTCATTATCAATCCCTGTGGTTTCGTGATCTAACACTTGCATCACCTGGTTATAAAATGCCTCCGCTTCGGGAGGGGAATCACCAATACAGGTTAATCCCAGTTTGCCAAACTCCGAGAGGGCGCCCATCAGATGAAACACATTCCCCGTCCGGGTACTGCTATCAAAATGTAGGCGATAATGGGTGATAATATCCATCAGATCATTAGGCATTAACCCTCGGTAATGATCCCGTTGTAAATTATCGGTAGCGATATAATATTTCTGGCGACCTTGCTGACTGTGAAATAAACCCGTTGAGGCGTCGTAATGACCATTGGTTAAATACCGCAGCGACATAAACGGATGGGTGGTTCCCCCTTTGCGTAAGTTAATTTCGATCGCCTGTAAATCCCAAACGTCTTCCCCCTTCTCCGGCTGGTGAACAGCAACAAAATCCACGCCATATCGTTCAATCGCACCTTTTTCTGCCAACGCTTCTCCCACTTTAATTCCCATCTGTTGTAAGGGTAAGCGATAGGCTGCATCGGCGGGAAATCGACATCCTAGATAAATCTGACCATCGGGACCCCCTAAAATTTGATCATGGGTGGAGAGTATCTTCACATCACCATTCGGGGTAATATACCCTTGCACACTAGGCGATCGCTTATTCTCTCCTTCAATAAATACCTCGACAATCACGCCTAACTCTGGGATGCGACTGGAAAATTGACTCCAGGTTTCATTCTTTGCCTGAAAGCCTAAATGTTCTAAGTCTTTGTGGATAGCTGCAACTCGTTGCTCATGCGATGCTTTCCCTGGTGCTGCGTCGGGGATTTTTCTCAAATCCAGGATGGCATTTCCTTCCCCCGAAAAGCCTTCATTGAGTTTAATCACCATCCGCTTTAAGTGGGGATGACGTTCCCACAACACAGCCGCCGCTTCTACCAACTCGTCCACCGTCCACAGCGTTTCGCAACCATCGGGATGGGGAACATCACTGAGTTTAAAAATTTCCCGACTCCCACTCTTGGTTCCCCAGTGGAGTAAATCGGGGTCAGGTGCGAGAAGGGGTAGACCCAGTTTTACTGATAATTCTCGCTCAAGCTGGGTGGAATTATAACAGACCATATACGACTTGTGGGGACGCAGCGCCTGACGAATTCGCGCCATTAAACGGGGACGTTCTAATATTTTTTGGCTGAGGGGTTTGAGTGAGGCGTCATAGGTGGAGAGGAGCATCAAACGCTCACGAGCGTGAGAAAAAGGGATGCCCGGTAAAAGTTGTAAGTAATAATCAATGACTATCGGCGATAGCGGAACCGCCGTCACATAAATGAGGCGGGTACGGGGATTGCGTAAGCGAATCAGGGAAAATAACAGGCGTTCCTCATAGTGCAGAAAACCGGGAATCTTCGCCAGTTCCCGCTGATCAACAGTAACAGACGGCACCACCAAGATGTCGCGATCGTCCTGGTCAAACAGATCAATACCAGACGAGCGATCGCGCAACTGACTCTGAAGCCGCCGAAACCGTTCTGCTTGTGTGGAGGAGGATGAATTCAATCCATGCATTGCCCCTGAACTGCCTAAATATTATACATAGCAATGGTAACGGTTACTTGGCACAACTGTGATAGTGTAAACGTTAATCTTTGAAAAGCAATCAACGTTTACTGGCGAAATATCAAGGATGACCCTCTATCCCCAAACTGAAGCGCTGGAAGGGCGCATCACTATTTTTAGTCGAGTCATCAGCATCATGTTTATGCTGTTTGGCATCGGTGCCGCCATTGCACAACTGGCTAAAATCTCTCCGTTTTTAGAATCCTATCCGGGCTAGACGTGGAATTTGAGTAATATCAGTGCCTTAATTTTAGGCATCCTCTTGTTCCTTTTGGGGAAAAGCCAAGGGATTAAAAGGCTGGTGTATTTTTCCCTGTTTTCCGGGCGAGAAACAATGAAGCGGTTTCTCTTAGTTTTCCCGATATTCGCCACGATTATTTTGCTACTGCTAAAATTTCGCCGAATCAGTAGCGAGCGAGACGCTCGCACTAAGCTGTCATGCATTTAAATTGGGTATTAGTAGCGAGCAAGATGCTCGCACTACAAGGATTACGCCATTATTGATATTAAGGTTTAAATGCCGAACAGCTTACTGGATTGACACAGCTAAAATTGGGGAATAAATTGGGTTCGTAGTAGGGGCTTTAGCCCCTAATTTATTAAGCTGCGGGAAAAGGGAGCAAGTCTTTGCGCCCCTACTTACTGGAAAATGCTTTTAATTATATCGGGAAGATGGCGATCGCCGGAAAAGAAATCGATGCCGACTAAGGATTTGAGTAAGTACGCGAATAGGAATAAACTGGCGCTTAGTAGCAGGTTTGCGCCTAACAGTAGGATAATCGCCGCGATGACATTGCCAACTTTAGCTACGCCTTTGGGGATGTAACGCCGGGGTTTTCTTCGCCTATCTTTACCTACTAATAACACGACATAGAAGCGGGTGACGATTAAATCGACTAAAAATCTTAAATCGACAATCTTGGGCGATGGCTTGGGAATTGCCTCATCTAACAGATTAAATATTGCCTGAAGCTGTTGGGTAGTGAAACTTGCCCGGAGTTCTGGCTCCATTTTGTCGATATAATATTGGGGCGTGCGATCGGCGTAGTTGGGGATTTTTGGCTGAGATTGTCCCGGTAAGGTTGAAGTTTTCACGTTTTTGTCTCCTTGATAAAGATTGAAGCCGAGAACTAAAGTTCTGGCTTAAAGCTTAAACCCGTTAAAACGGGTTCAAACGATTACCCGGTTTTTTAGCTTGAGGTTATCGGCGTAGTTGGGGGTTTTTGGCTGGGATTGTCCTGGTAAGGTTGAAGTTTTCACGTTATTTTCTCCTTGATAAAGATTGAAGCCGAGAACTAAAGTTCTGGCTTAAAGCTTAAACCCGTTAAAACGGGTTCAAACGATTACTCGTTTTTTTAGCTTGAGGTTTCGGAATGTTATTTCTTGGCGTTTGAGGTTGTAGGTTGGGTTTCGACTTCGCTCAACCCAACAGAATATAGGGCTAAAGCTTTTACTACAAGCCGGATATCCTGTAGGGTGGGCACTGCCCACCAGCATACCAGTCAGTGACATTTCTCTTCAGTCAGTATCATTCAGGTTAGGATATATTGAATCGCTGATATGAAAAGGTAGCCGTAATAATCATTTGGCTTTCTGCTTGTTGCTCGATCAACAATTAACGTATAACCATCATGTCCAAAATTCGACCGACGGCTAAGCCACTAAAAGCTAGGGTGACTAAAAACCAAAAGGCTTGAGTGTTTTTCAATCCGGTGGCTTGGATCGGTTGTTTGGCAAAGGCTACACCAAAGGCTAGAATTATGCCTAAAAGCCAGATCAAAAATAAGGCAATGACTAATAGTTGAAAATTGAAACGTAGGCTGGGGGGGTACGCCCTGGCTAGGGTGCCGATCCAGACAACACCAACTACCCAAGTTATGGCTAATGCGATCGCGCTTTTGCCTCGCCAAGCTAGGTGTACGGTGACGGCTTGGGTTCCTAGCCAAATTAGCGCCGGGGCTTGATAAAGGGATAATAACCAACCGGCTACGGTGTATCCGATGAGGAGACTGATTAGATGTAGCCCCAGTAGGGATTGTCCGTATTCGATTGTTGGTGTAGATAGTTTTTGCATCATTGGGGGAATCTCATGCTTTGTCTTTTGTCCTTCTTAGATTCAGGATTCCCGTTTTTTTGGCGAAACTCACAACATCGGAAATGTTTGGGCTGAAGGGGTGACAAGCTAAGTCAAAGGTAGGCAGGGTGTGGGGTGTGGGGGCGGAAGTGCAGAGTTCGTTTATCGGTGGGGAGGGCGGGTTTTGTTGTTCCATTATTGGTGGATATTTGAATTGAGTCCCTAAACCCGCCCCTACAATTGTCCCTAAACCCGCCCCTACACAAATACTTGTTATCTGTCATTGTTTAAGATGGCACGACGGGCTAATTTGGCGTAAGTTTTGACGGTTTGGTAAGGCATATCTAGATCATCTGCGATCGCGTTTAAGGATTCCCCCATCTCTCGTCGGGCTAATATAGTCGCCCAGGTTTCGGCGATGTCTTGCGCCCGATTTCCTCCTTGGCGCTGGCGTTGGGCGAGAAATTGTTGGGTTAATTCGCTGATGCGTTCGGCTAATAGGATTTCCATTGAGGGGAGGGCGGGGGTTTCGGGGGATAACCAGCCTAGGCGAGTTTGTCCCAAGCCAAAGGGGGTTTTGTGTCCGGTGCCGCAGTAGGGCGCAAATTGGGCTAAGGTATGGAATAATTGGCTAAATTCTGGGTGTTTGCTGGCACCTGAGTCCAGTCCTAACGCGATCGCACCTGTGAATCCGGTGACGACTCCTTTCTTTCCGGCTGCGACTTTCATCGATTCTAAACGGTGACGCTGAATCACTACATTTTCCTCTACCCAGTCTAAAAAGGCGGTTTGGTTAAAGGGGTGATCGGAAAAATCATTCCAGCGCCGCAAATAGCTGTGGAAGAGATTCGTGGGAACTGGTAAGGGGAAATGGTGTCCCTTGCGGCGAAAGCTGGTGGGGGTAAGGAAGCTGAGGCTTAGGGATTGGGGGTGGGTGGGGGTTGGGGTAGATAAGTGAGGATAGGTGGTTGGTGCTAAAGCGATGTGCCAACGGCTAATTTTGAGGACAGCACGGCGTAATTTAATCATATCTGGCAGGTGATCAACCCATTCGGCTAACCATTGGCTTAGGGGTTGGTAAAGGGCGGTGATGTACCAACGGTAGGTTGTATTGGGTTTGAGTTTGAGGGTTTTTCCAGAGGTGAGGAAATCTCCGTCTAAGCGGGAGAGGGTGAAGGGTTTCTCTGATTGACCATCATGGAGATAAGCGGAGAGTTCCGGGTTAGTTTGGCGAACTTGATCTAAGAACCAGGCGTGAAGTCCGACGGTGTATTGAGTATAGAGGGAGTCTGGGGCGTTGGTGGTTAATTCTAAGACAAGTCCGACTAATTCCGTATCCGCCGCCCAAGGATGGCGGGATGGAGGGGGTTGGGTTTGGCGGCGTTTGCGGGGTGCCATGATGGGGTGAATGCCGGATTTTTAAGGGGTTGCTCCTATATATATAGGGTAAACTGAGTTGTCTCAAACCTGTTTCATTAACTTCCCTGGCGAATTCAGCTCGGTTAAATGACGAGTAGCACTGTCTTCGAGCAATTGACGGATAAAGTTTGGATGTTGTGAGTTAATTGAATGTAACAACTCTCGATACAACCGACAAGCCGAATCATCATTCAAAATCCGAGTATGGATGATTCTCGCCCAATCTTGAGCCAACCCGATTAATTGAGGCGCCACAGTAATAAATGCTTGAAGCTGTTGCTGTAAATCAAAGGATTCTAGAAAATGAAGCAGACTAAACATGACCTCTGGCTGTTCACAGCGATCATCGAAAATGAGATGTAAAGTGGGTAAATCCTCGGTTTGAGGATGCTTTGCCAGTTCAGCTAATGCTGTTTCAAAGGCGATCACCTCTTGGCGCGATCGCATCAATTTATTAGCCTCTAAGACACGAATCCAATTGGTTTGTGACATCAGCTATTCTCTCCCTGATCAAAAATACCCTGCCAAGCTAACTTATTTAAGCTGGATAATATCCTGTAAGCTGCGTCTAATTTCTGGCGTATAAAGTCCCTGACGCCAATACATTGATCTATGGGCGGGTTTAGTCACATCGAGGTGCAACCGAAAAGATAGTAGTAAAACCCGCCCCTACAGAGGATTGGGTCGCCCTTTACTCAATCCCATTGTGGGAATAGGTTAGCGAACACCAAGAATCCGAATCGGATGAGTCTGTGTAGTTCTGTTTCCATCCCCTTTCGGGGAAGTGAGTTTGTCAAGCTACTGGGGAATTACTAAGAATAAAGTCTTAGTAGTTTCCATCCCCTTTCGGGGAAGTGAGTTTGTCAAGAGTTCGCTCAGGAAACCTTACAGAGAGCGGGTTTCAGACGCCAAATCTACACACCTTTTTTCCTTGTCAATTACTCAACGCTTATTGACAAAAATCTCCGGTTTTCATCGTCCAAAACCCTTACCTAGACTGCCATCGACACACCTCAACGGAAAAATGAGGGTTTTAGCGATCGCGTGACCTGTGTAGATAAGCTAATTTACCGTATTTTGCTATGCAGTTTTCTAGGTTCTGGCGTTAATTGTGGCATTATACCACTATTTTGACAATTCCTCAAGCGTTACTCAGCTTGTTATAACCTATAGGACATCTTATAAAGCGAAATAGAGCGAAGGCAGATCACCTTTAATACTCCTGTAGGGGCGACCCGCCTGCACAAATCAACAACTCTATTTATTCAATTAGATCGGGTCGCCCTTTACTCAATCCCATTGTGGGAATAGGTTAGCGAACACCAAGAATCCGAATCCGATGAGTCTGTGTAGTTCTGTTTCCATCCCCTCGCGGGGAAGTGAGTTTGTCAAGTTGGAGTGCGCTCTCCGCAATCGGAGCGTGGTTGCTACTACTGTTTCCATCCCCTCGCGGGGAAGTGAGTTTGTCAAGTTGAGTCAAAAGCAAAGCAGTTTTTTATGCTACGTAGAGAGTTTCCATCCCCTCGCGGGGAAGTGAGTTTGTCAAGCGTCGCGTCTGTTGACGGGATGAATGTCCTTCAGGAAGAGTTTCCATCCCCTCGCGGGGAAGTGAGTTTGTCAAGTTAGCAAAGTGCTTAGAGCAAGAAAACTACGAGTTTCCATCCCCTCGCGGGGAAGTGAGTTTGTCAAGGCTAATGATCTGGAAACGCAAGCCATGATACTTAAGTTTCCATCCCCTCGCGGGGAAGTGAGTTTGTCAAGGACCGTGTGCTGATCATAACCCCAGACGGAGTAAAGTTTCCATCCCCTCGCGGGGAAGTGAGTTTGTCAAGAGTTCGCTCAGGAAACCTTACAGAGAGCGGGTTTCAGACGCCAAATCTACACACCTTTTTTCATTGTCAATTACTCAGCGCTTATTGACAAAAATCTCCGGTTTTCATCGTCCAAAACCCTTACCTAGACTGCCATCGACACACCTCAACGGAAAAATGAGGGTTTTAGCGATCGCGTGACCTGTGTCGATGAGCTAATTTACCGTATTTCGCTATGCAGTTTTCTAGGTTCTGTCATTATCCGATAATCATACAAGCAAACCCCCTTAAATGGCAAACCTTCCTGTCATCGGAAAAGGGTCTTTCCCAGGGGGTGCTACATTAGCCTCGTACTCACTCCAACAGCAAAAACCATGAACGCGATTCAACTTCAGGTACTTCCCCATCAAACCCAAACCGGTTTACCCTATCAACACCTGCATTTCCAGATTGCCACAGAAGACGGCATTATTTCCCCCCCAGACATTAAAGGAATCAAACTACCAGAAGGAATACCCTTCAACCAAGGTATCGTCATCGAAGGAAAAGGTCCGATTTGGCTGTACAGTTACCTAGTTCACGAATGTCATCCCGCCGCCTGGGTGGGATGTTATGACCCCCGTTTAGGCGTTGTCGTGGTGGCGACTCACACTCACGATGTTTCCGTGGGTGAAGTATTTCCCGTGGAATTACCCGCCGCACTGTCTCGGTAATCCAGCCATCTAGCGAGGGAAATCATCCGGTATTGAGGCTCAAACATCCGCCCCAAGATCAAAGTGTGAAGGTTTTAACAAAACCTTCCGTGTTTCGCTAACCCTACCTAAATCAAGATACCATCTAGGGACTGCGCTCAACTTTTGTTCAAAGGACTGGCTGACAGCTATTGTCCATTAAAATAGACTTCAAACTGAATGTCACTGACTTAAGCCGAATGTTGCTGACTTAGGGCTGGTGGGCGATGCCCACCCTACAGTCTATCAAGGATTTCGGCGATCCCAAAAGGCTTATTTTAGTGCCATTGGGCTTAGGCGGAATGCTGCTGACTTGGACGCCAGGACATCAATTTCTTATCTTTAAGCTCAAGTAAACTAAAGATTACTAGAGACAATGCTTTGAACCCGTTTTAACGGGTTTTAGCTTTGAGCCTGAACTTTAGTTCAAGGCTATAGTTCTTAAACGCACGCTGAATCATGACTCATTCTCTCAACCCCCTAATCATTGGAATCGCCTGGTGTCTCGCTTGGGGCGAGGGGCGTGAACCCCAGTTTGATTTGAGTATCTTGCAGCAAATGCGAGAGGCGCTGCGTCAAGGGAAAGATGTTCCGGATACAGAAGCACTAAAGTGCTTACTACAAACGGTAGATCAAGGGAACAATGTTTCGGAGATAGACGCACTAAAGTGCTTACTACAAACAGAAGGGCTAGACTTTCCTCAGACGTTGGCGGAATTACAGCAATTAACTGAACAGTATCCGACACTGTGGACATCTAAAATTGGTTTAGTCTACGGCGGTGCAACCAAGATTAAAGGCTATGTGTTTGAATCAGCCAAACTGCCTGACATTCGTGGCGCGTCTGCCTTACTTGACCGAATTAACTTAATTGATATCCCGGCATTTTTTAATCGCGATCCTGCCTCTAATCTCTACAGAATCCAATGTCAAGAGGTCAGAAACTGGCTGGATCAAGAGTTTCCCTATTCCCCCAATCTCTCCACCGCCTTAATTCCGGAACTGATTATTTATTCCACAGGTGGAAATATTCTGGCGTTTTGTCCGGCGGCGTTTGTTGATGATTTAGCCAATGCCATTGAAAAACGCTATACCCACGAAACCTTAGTCGCCAATTCCTGTGCTGTCGGAGATACCTTTCGACTGCTGGAACTTCGCTTTGGGTTGCTTAAGGATTCGATTCAAGATACGTTTTGGCTGGAACAGTATCGTCAATATCCTAAACATCACCTGGTTCAAGCCTATTTTGGGAATCTAGATAAAACACCGAATCAACCTTGTATTTCAGCTCCATCTTCTCTGGAAGACGCCTTTGAAAACCGCAAAAGTTTTAATGAACTGACCACCAAATTAAGCCTACATTTCCATCAACGCCGCAGTGGTAATTCCGATGGGAATCGTCCCAGTCGCCGCTACCCACCCATGTTTGAAACTCATCCCTATTTGCTCCGCGATGAGAGTGAACGACGTTCGGCGACTAGCCTGATTCACCCCCCAGACTTGCCCAGAGAGTCCCTATTTTCCGACGTTTCAGCCCGCAAGCGAGTTGTGGGCGATCGGGCGAAAACGGGGATTTCTGACCCTCCGACTTGGTATAAAAGGACAGATTTAGACTGGAATCGCGGTATCATTTCCGGATGGGTGGATAAGTTTGAAGCCTTTTTGAAAAACAATCCGGAACACTATGCCACCTATTGTGCTGGGTCTAATTTAGATAGGGTAAAAATTTCCCAATCGCTGACAGATTTAAGCCGTGTTAGTAATGGATTTGTTGCCTATATTTATGCCGATGGTAATAATATGGGCGGCTTTATCCAAAAGATTCGTACTGCGACAATGTATCAAGGGTTTAGTCAAGATGTTGCCCAAGCTACAGAGTATGCCGTCTATCAAGCTTTAGCGTACAATCTTCATCCTAAAGAAATCCGAGATATCAATGACGCCGAATCCAGATTGGCGGAAGGGGATTTGATTCATCCCTTTGAAATTATTACCATTGGCGGCGACGATATTTTATTAATTGTACCCGCCAGTCAGGGGTTAGCGATCGCGAAGATGATTGGTGAGCAGTTTGAGAAGATTTTGCTCAAGCAGGTGAAACTGGCAGATGTGGAGATTAAGGGGGATTATCAGATTCAATCATCACCAAAGCCCATTGATCCGAGTCAATTTCATCGCTATTCACCGGAAACTGCTGCTTCGGCGCATTGTCAGTTGAGTACTTCGATTGGTGTATTGATTACGGCGTATAATACTCCTATTTACTATGCCAATCGATTAGTTGAGCAGTTGCTTAAGTCGGCGAAAAAACGGGCTAAAAGGTTAAGAGAGTTGGGATACTGTGGGGGTACAGTTGATTTTTTTGTGATGAAAGGGGTAACGATGATTTCCTCGAATATTGAGGAATTTCGGAATCAGGCGTTAACAAAAGATAGAAGTCCAAAATTAAAGTTATATGCAGCACCTTATACGTTTCACGAATTAGGGGGGTTGCTGGTGGCGGCTCAGGCTTTGAAAGAGTCGGAGTTTCCTAAATCACAGATATACCAAATTCGCAGTTTGCTCGAACGCGGGAAACAGACAGCTATTTTAAATTACCGTTATTTTCGCGTTCGGCTGAAACGAGAGCAACAAGTTTTATTGAAGGAAAAGCTGGAAGAGGCGTGGTGTGCGGCGAAGACGAATTCGGGGAATATTGCGCCGTGGATGTTTGATAAGAAGGAGACATTTTATGAGACGATTTGGCAAGAACTTGTGGATATTTATCCGTTTATTGAGGTGAAGGAGGAAGAATCGGTAAGGATTATGGGATAATTTTTTTAACGCAGAGAACGCAGAGGATAGCGCGGAGGTTCGCAGAGCTTTTTTTTACGATATGTGGCGCAATGAAGGGAGGGGAGTTTTGAGGTATAGCGCGTCTGTAGGGGCGGGTTTTACGACTATCTTTTTGGTTGTACCCAAATGTGACTAAACCCGCCCTGATTTTGTCGGTTTATCATTAAGGATGTATGGGATGGTTTATTTACGGCAATTGTCCAATTCAATCGAAACTCTACCTCTATTAACGGCTATTATTGATACAGCGTTATCGGTTGGTGCTGGCGGTTCATCGGGTAGCTTGGCAGATAAGCCAATTGTGCGTGATGCTGAAGCCAATTTGTTGATTCCGGCGTCTCAAATTAAGGGACGTTTGCGTCACGAATGTGAAAAGATAGCGAGAGGGTTAGGATGGGCAATTTGTGAATCACCGAACCCTGAACGGATGTGTCCTCAACGAGTGGGTGTGTCGGGGAATTTTGTCCGGGAAGACTATGAATTGATAGATACTCTTACCGGAAATCCCCTGTATCATTGCTTGATTTGTCAGATGTTTGGCAATCCTAGTTTACCGTCACGGGCAATTTTTGATGATTTGATTTGTACGGAAGAACCGGAGAATTTACCGGAGGTTTTGCGCCCAGGAGTCACGATTAATCGCCGCCGTCACACCGCCGAAGATCAAAAACTTTATTTTATAGAAACGTCTCCGGCTAATGCACAACTCCACTTTGAAGGGAGGATTTATTTACAGTCTCCGGTAAAGCCTGATTTGCCCGATTACGCTAAGGTATTAATTTGGGCGGGATTAAAGCATATTCATGCATTAGGTGGGGGTAAATCAGCGGGGTTGGGATGGCTGCATTGGCAACTTCCACCACTACAAGTGGATGAAGCCGTTTGGACATTTTTGGCAAAGGGAGGGGAAAAATGAAACACATTCGACTGGAGATTAAGGCGTTATCCCCTCTCGCCATTGGTTCTCAGAAACCGGGGGGTTCGGTGAGTGAAGTCCAAAATTATATTCCGGGAAGCGTGATTCGAGGCGCTATTGCGACTCATATTCTCAAACTATCGGGTCAGCTCTCAACCAATTTAGCCGAAAATGGGGGTGATTTTCAAGCCTTATTTTTGAGCGATACGTCAGCCATTTTCCACAATGCTTATCCGATAACTCCAGCAATTGTCAATCGAGTGGAGAGGGTGCAAGTCTTACCCGCAACGGCGGTTAGTTCTAAGACTGAGGATGGGTTTAAGACGCAGCGCGGAAATGGGGTTTTTGATACATTAATTGACCACTTTTGTGCGGAAGAGTATGGTCAACTTTATGATCCAGTTTGCCCAACAGATGGGGGGCGAGTGGAACCGTTTACGGGTTTTTATAGCCATATCGCTAATAGGTATTACCGTGAGATGGTGAGTAAACGTCTGTTGACACGGGTAGGAATTAATCGGCGACGCGCTACCGCTGAAGAACAGATTCTCTATAGTCTAGAAGTTCTCAATGAATCCCAGCATAAAACACGCCAACCGAGTCTTTATCTGGGGGCAATTTTGGTGGGCGACGCTTTGGCGAATGATTTATGCCAATTTATTAATGATCACCGAGAAGAATTTCGCTTAGGCGGTTCGGCTTCGCGGGGATTGGGGAAAGTAGAGATGAAGGCAAAGATAGTCGAGATAAAGTCCGATATTGAGACGCGAATTGAGTTATTTAATCAGCAGATTAAGGCGCGGTGGCGAGACTGGGGGATTTTTGGTCAGCCGCATCAGGAATTGTCCCAGGATAGAACTTATTTTACTCTAGATTTACAGTCGGATGCTATTTTAACGGAGCAATGGCAACGTACTATGGTTGTTTCTAGAGATATGTTGGCTCAGTTTACGAGTATTGTGGACTCATCTTTACAATTTCACGTTTCCTATAGCAGCTATGACTATTGTTCTGGCTGGAATACGGCGTGGGGATTGATGAAAGATATGGCGTTAATTACTCAGAAAGGGGCGGTATATCTGTTCAGCACGATGCAAAAAGAGGTGTGGCTTAAGGCTTTGGCTGAGTTGGAAGAAACAGGCGTTGGTGAACGGACAGCGGAAGGGTTTGGTCAAGTGCAAATTTGTAATCCATTTCACCTTATATTTCAGGAGAATCCGGTATGATAGAAATCAGTGAGTCTCAAAAAGAACTGAAAGTCCAACAAGGTATTCGTAAGGCGGAAGATCGACTGGTGATGGCGATTGAAAGGGCACTGAATGACCGCAGTTCCTACGGGGATTTAGAAGAGTCTCAATTCCGAAATTTAGTCCGAGTGGCTGATACGACGGAGAGTGCAGAAGTGATCAAGAATTTTATCCGATATCAAGTGGGACGCGATCGCAAGTGGGGGCGGGGTAAAAATGCGTTGGCGGCTAAAATTATTCATGATATTGATGATATGATTAAAGGGGAAGCTCAAGCAATTGCAAAAAATGCTAAGGTTGAACCCTTTCAACCCATTTGGCTGGAATTAATTCGGCGCTATTTAGGGTATGGTGTTCGCCATCTCACCTATCTCCGTAAAGGTGAATTATAGACGGTAGGGGCACCATCCTTGCGCCCTGCAATATTGACTGAATTATCGGGAGTTAAGTTTTATGCCTAGATTAGTAATTTCTACAGTTGGCACCAGTATACTAACGAATCAACTCAATTTAGTTTATGAAGCAGATAGGCTAGAACGGTTACAAGAGACAGCGAATTACTCGGCATCAGAACTCTCTGAAGATGTTGATGTAATTATTCAAGATTTGACCCAGCAAACCAAAGATAAACTTTATCTTGATCCTGAGGAAAACGTTATTAATCCTGATAGTGAAGAGGTTAAACAAGCTAGTGCTGAACTGAATGGCATTTATGGATTATATGAAGAAGATTTGAGCCAAGGACAAGAAGATATTCACTGGTTAATTACGACGCATACGGCACAAGGTCAGGTTTCAGCCGAGATTGTCCGAGACTTCTTAATAGATAATCAACTTACCGCGTATATTTATACGCCGCCTGAGTTATCAACAGCGAGTACAGAAAAATTTTCTAATGGGATTTATGCGTTACTCAAATGGATTTACGAGATGATTCCGCGTTACTATGGATATCAGATTTGTTTTAATCTGGTTGGTGGTTTCAAAGCCTTACAAGGATATGCCACGACGATTGGTATGTTTTATGCTCATGAAATAATTTATATTTTTGAAGGCTCAAATGAATTGATTAAAATTCCCAGGCTACCTATTGAAATTAAGAAGTCTGAAGTAGAACCATACAAAGTTCTACTAGCAATGATGGACAGTGGAGAATTATTAACATCTTGGGAAGAAACTAAAAAAGTTCCTTTAGAGTGGGTTTTAGTTGTTGAATCAGAGATGACTTTATCAACTTGGGGACAATTAATTTGGAATCAGTGTAAAGACCATTTTCTTTCTCAAGATAAACCCCTAAAATTTCCCAAAATTGAATATACACACAGTTTTCTAGATGACTATAAAAGTAAACCATCAAAGGAAAAAGTGATTTTACAAGAGAAGTTAGCTAGAGCAGCTTGCCTGCTGAATAATCATACAGATGGTATCAGCGCCATGAAGCAAGATGGTATTTTTCGGCTCCGTCGATACCAAGGCAAACATAAAGATATTGATCATTTCGATCTCCCCGAAGCTCGGCGTGTAAGTTGCCTCGCCAAGGAGGGTCAGTTATACCTGCGTCATTATGGAGAGCATGATTATGTTAATGATAACCCCTGATATTATGATCTTTATCAGGTTATCAAAACTTTTGGATTCAAACTCAAATGACTATGACATCAACCCTTGCATCTCAGACCAAACTTTCTCTAGACAATTTTTTACAATTGCCAGAAACAGAACCCGCGAGTGAGTATATTAATGGTCAAATCTACCAAAAACCAATGCCGAAAGGAAAACACAGCGCTATCCAAACGTTTTTAGCTCCAGCTATTAATCAAGTCGCTATTCCTAATAAAATAGCGCGGGCGTTTACTGAGTTGCGCTGTACTTTTGGGGGGCGTTCCTTAGTTCCAGATATAACTGTCTTTTCCTGGGAACGTATCCCAGTTGATGAGAATGGGGAAATTGAGAATACTTTTGAAATTGCACCAGACTGGACAATTGAAATATTGTCTCCGGAACAAAGTTCAACTCGTGTGATTGATAATATTCTATTTTGTCTGAATCATGGTACAAAACTTGGCTGGTTTATTGATCCGCAGGAGCGCTCAATTCTTATTTTTAAACCGGGAGAACAGCCTGAAATTAAGCAAAATCAAGAGAGTTTGTCTGTGCTTAGTTCTTTGGGCGATTTGCGGTTATCGGTTCAAGATGTGTTTAGCTGGTTGAGTCTGAGTTAGTCAGGGTTTGAGTTTTTACGGTATGTGGCGTAACGATTATGTAAGGGCGGGTTTCACTATTATCTTTTCGGTTGTATCCGGATGTGACTAAACCCGCCCAGACGCAGGTTTCTAGATTTCTTGTGAAAAGTTAGAGTCATGGGTTGGTGGTGGGGAGGCGAAGGTTTAGGGCGCTAAAGCGCAACTACGAACGAATTGGGAGATAATATGATGTTTGATTGTTTTAAGAATCGTTTGGAAATTAGCGGGAAGTTGACGACGGTAACGGCACTAAGAATTAGTGCAGGACGTTCTACGGAACCGATTGGTTCGGATTTACCAGTGATTAAAGATGCGTTGGGTAAACCGTTGATACCGGGTGCTAGTTTTAAGGGGGCTTTGCGATCGCGCTTGGAATGTTTCCTCCGTGGTATCCTGGGCGGGGAGCGGACTTTGGTGGCTAATCCGGCGGTGGAGGAGGAGTGGTCAATTACGGCTCAGGAAATGAGGCAATTGAAAGATCAATATACCACGGATACGGCGCTGACTGAGGCTATTTTAAGTCAGACTGATTTAATTTCTATTCTATTTGGTTCACCTTGGCTGGCGAGTAAGTTCCAAGTTCGAGATTTAACTGTATTACCTGATTATTGGTTTGGTCAATATCAAGAACGGGATGGGGTGGCGATTGATAGAGATACGGAAACGGCGGCTGATGGGAAATTATATGATTTCCAAGTGGTTCCAGCCGGAACTCCGTTTGCGTTTAAGGCGGTGGTGGAAAATGCGGAGGATTGGGAGTTGGGGTTGTTGATGATTGGGTTACATCAGTTTGAGACGGAACAAATTCCACTGGGGGGAGGGCGTTCGCGGGGTTTGGGTGTGGTTAAATTGGAGGTTGAGCGGATGGATTGGTTTGATGCTAGGGATGAAAATAATCGGGATAAGATTGATGCGGGTAAGTTGCTGAATTATCTTAAGAAAATGGTTAATAATGAGGGTTCAGCTTATGAGGATGGTCAAGGGTATAAGGATCAGTGGGTACAGTCTTTGATTAGTTATCTGGAGAATCGTAAAAATCAGACGGCTGAGGTAAATACGAGGTGATGATGTATCAATTTCTTGTCGGGGCGGGTTTAGGGATTGAATTTGGCGGGTTACGGATAATTGAATCACAAAACCTGCTTTTGTTTGTAGTAAGCACTTTAGTGCTATAACACCTACTTGGAGAGGGCTAAAGTCCCCTCACTACAAAACAAACCTATTCTAGCATTTTAGCTGTGTCAGAACCGCCCTTGCTCAACGGTGCGTTAGCGGAGCGTAACGCACCCTACGTATGAATTAAAATTGGGGTGGGGAAGGCGAAGGTTTAGGGCGCTAAAGCGCAACTACGAACGGCACCCTACGTATGAATTACAATTGGGGTGGGTGATGTGACGTTTAGGGCGCTAAAGCGCAACTACGAACGAAATGATGTGAGGTGATTATGTCATTTAGCAAGTACACAAGTATTGCGGATGTTATCCAGGAGTTTCAGATTACTTATACGGAAGCTAGTTTTATTGTTGAATCTCCTTTTGATATTCCGGATTATTTCCGGGAAGATCTCCAGATGGTTATGGAGGAAGGGGTGGTGAATAATTCTGAGTTTGCTATTTGTGAGAATCTTATTTATCCGGTGCTGAAACAGGTCTGGAAATGTTATTCGAGGAAGTTTATTTTATGGAGTCATGAATCCCTGAATTACGATGAGACGCTTTCGGGATTTCCGGAGTATATTTTAGCGAAACGCTCTCCTCTGGGAAAGGTGGTTTTTGACCAACCCTATTTTTTACTGGTTGAGGCAAAACAAGATAAGTTTAAGGAAGGGTGGGGTCAGTGTGCAGCCGAAATGGTGGCGGCTCAACGTCTAAATCAACATCCTCAGATTACTGTCTTTGGTATTGTGTCTAATGGGCAAGTCTGGCAGTTTGGCAAGCTAGAAGGCAATGTATTTACCAAACATACGACTCCATACATTATTGAAAATCTTGATCAACTATTTGCCGTCGTTAACTCGATTTTTCAACACTGTGAAGCCCAACTCGATACGTTAGTCGCGGCTTAAAGGATAGGTAGTTTAAGATCAATTGAGATTATGCACAAACGATTGGTTAATCAATGTACGATTGATTTTAGTTTAATTCCCTGTGGACCGATTCTGATTAAGTCAGGGCGAGAAGGGGCTGATCCGACGAAGCCGGATATGGAATTTGTGGAAACTTATCATGGGGGAGGGCGTTCGGTTTATTTACCGGGAAGTTCTCTAAAAGGGGCAATTCGCGCCCATGGGGAACGAATTGTAAGAACGGTGGGACGGGATAATCGGAATTCTGATAATCCGAATAGCCTCTGGGCAAATGATCCGTTAAATGATAATTATGACTATCTGAAAGATAAGTCATCTTCTGAACTCTATAAGTTATCCTCGTTTACGGATCAGATGTTTGGGAATACGTCAATTGCCAGTCGGATTAGAATTGAGGATGCTTATCCGGTTGACTCTCAATCGGTGAAACTGGAAGAACGAAATGGGGTGGCGATTGACCGTGTGTTTGGTTCTACTGTACCCGGCGCACTATTTAATTATCAAGTTTGTACGGCGGGAGAGTTTCGCACTAAACTCCATCTGAAAAACTTCTCGTTAGCCCAATTGGGATTAATTGGCTTAGTGTTGCGGGATTTAGATGAGGGGTGGTTTGGTTTGGGCTTTGCTAAGTCTCGCGGATTGGGAATTGTGGAGGTGAAATTAAACCAGGCGGTTGTTCAATATCCGGGTTGTGTTGTTGAAAATCAACGGATTCGGAGTCTGGGCGGTGGCGGTGAATGGCAAGATAATCAACTTTTGGGGGCTGGGGTGTTTCTGGCGGAAGCGGAACGAGAACGGTATGGTTTTCCGGCTAATGATATGCAAGATACTCCTGTGCGAGCGGAATCAATGGCGCTGGGGTTTGGGGTACAGTTAAAATGGCGAGGAAAGGAACAAGTTGAGGATTTATTTATGCGGGCGGTTCGGGCTTGGTGTCAGAGAGTGGAAGCCGACTCTTCACCCTATGTGGCGTAACGTGAGTGTGAATTGTGTAGGGGCGGGTTTCACTACTATCTTTTCGGTTGCAACCATAAGTAACTAAACCCGCCCCGACTCAGGTTTCTAGACTTCCCGTGAAGAGTCACAGTAGAAGGAGTTGCAGCATGAATCCTTTTGTTGGTGTTTGTCAAGATTTGCTTACTGAGACGGAGTTAAGAGAATTAGTGGAACAGCTAGCCACGGCGCCGAGTTATTATTTTCTGCGCTGGAGTCATCAAGTGAGTGGAATTGTGGACGAATTACCGGATAATTTCCCTTCTCCTGAAGGACAGATGTTTAATTGCGATCGCGAATTGCGCTGGAAATGCCAAAATGACCGTTATAGCGTCCTTGTGTTGTCGAATACGGGTGAGGTTCCGGGGTTTAAATCGATTATTGATGATCCAGAATATGCCAGTGAATCTGAGGATAAATCCTATTGGAAAACCGAACAACGCCCTGCTTATGGGTATCCTAAAAATGAAACCCGATTTCCGCGATCGCTTATTTATCCACAGAGTCTGGATGTGAGTAATAGTGTCTCGAATCAGCCGAAATTAGCCCAGCGTTATTTTATCGCTCAACCCACCGCAACGGTGCATTTTGTTGCTTTAACTGTGGAGTTGCCAAGATGAGTTATAATAAACCCCGTCCCCGTCCGCAGCTATCCCAAAGTATTGCCCAGAAACCCTATCATCTGATTCCTTTACCGAAACAGAAGCCGCAATTACAACCGCCTAAAGGACAAGATCAATATTATCGCGCTCGCGTTCATGGACGGTTACAGTTAAAGTTAACGGTGCAAACCGGATTACACGTTTCTACGGGTGTTGTCGCCTTGGGAACGGATGTGGGACAAAAGTCGATTCCCTTGATTAAAACCATGATTCAGGGAAGCGCAGGACAGTTAATTATTCCGGGGAGTTCTCTTAAGGGTGTGGTACGGTCTACCTATGAAGCAATTACCCGCAGCTGTTTGTGTAAAACGAGGGCAAAATCCAATCAAATCCCCCCAGGCTATCAGGAATGTCGCGACAAAACCCAACTCTGTCCGGCTTGTCGGGTATTTGGGGCGCTGAATTGGCAAGGGTTAATTCAGTTTAGGGATGCTGAGTGTGAATCCACGGAATTTCGTCCTGGATTTATACCCTCTCTCTATCAGCCTCGTCCTCGTGAATATCCGGGTTATTTTAAGCAAGGAAAGGTGGCGGGACGTAAGTTTTATTATCACACGATTCGGGCAGTTGATAAAGGACAACAGCAGGGAATATCGGTACAACAAGCGGTGAAAACTTTTGGGTTTACCACATCATTACCCTATCGAAATTTAACCCAAGGGGAACTGGGAACCCTACTGATTGTACTGGGACAAGATACACAACACGCGATCGCCCTGAAAGTGGGTGGCGGTAAACCGATTGGGATGGGGACAATGACGGTTGAGGTAACGAGTATAGAACCTGTGGATAATATACGCGATCGCTATTTATCTTACCGAAGCCAATCCCAACCCCTGACGGGAAAACCTTTGCAACAGTTGATCCAACAGGCGATTCAGGCGGCGCATCGAGAATTGGTGCAATCTCAGTCATTGCAGGAGTTAGTCAAGGTGTTGGGATATCCGACACAGAGAGAACCGCCGGAGGGAATGTATTAGTGAAATTGGGCGCAGGTCTTTCATCCGTGTCAACTTAAGCTAAACCCCTCACCCCCAGCCCCTCTCCCACGCCGGGGAGAGGGGAGTAAGAGAATGAATAGCCAGCCAAATTATGATCAATAAATGCGATCGCTTTCAATCTAATATGCAATAAATATTTGTAGGGGCGACCCGCTTGCATTAATTAACAACGGTAGTCTACTCAATTGACTCAGATCGCCCGTTCCTCCTTATTTGCCAATCCGGGGACGGAAACACCTGGCAAATTCCGCGCATCCAGCCCACCCGAAAATTAAGAAAGCGATCGCGCTACCGGAAATCCTCCAATTCTACCGCTTCATGGCTTTTGTTTCCACCAACAGAAGGTGCGATCGATCGCACGACAACCCCATCCCACCAAGGGCGCTAAATTGTTTGGCTTAAGGGCAAGTTTCCGGTATGATTGAATATCAACAGCAGAACCTCGACAACTGCATAAAATATAGCAATCCTAAATAGGATGCAACAAGTAGACGGCTTGAAATCAAGGTATAGCAAGGGTTTCAGTTTTGAAAATTGCCACAATCAATTTAGGATTGCTATAGTACGGCAATTCAGCTTATCTACACACCTCGTCCAATGGCTGAAACCCTCATTTTTCCGTTGAGGTGTGTCGATAGCCCTCTAGGTAAGGGTTTTGGGCGATGGAATCTGGATTTATTTGTCAATAAGCGTTGGTTAATTGACAAATAAAAAAGGTGTGTCGATTGGGCGGACTTCGGCGTGAGCGCTCAGTCGAACGCTGAAACCCAGTCCCCGTAAGGCTTACTGAGCGAACTCTTTCCAAACACACTTCCCCGCAAGGGGATGGAAACCATATATGTCTCCAACTTTCCAGAAACATTTCTGGCCTTGCTTTCCAAACACACTTCCCCGCAAGGGGATGGAAACACTACATCCATGGTGAAGTTTATATTCTGAGTTGGATCTTTCCAAACACACTTCCCCGCAAGGGTACGGAAACTTAGTAGAGATCTATCAGACAAAGAATTGAATCTCTATGTTAATAACAGAAGACTTAACCGAACTCCAGTGGCAAATTGCCCATGCGATCGCGCAAACCCTAGTTAAAGCGGACACAGATGTGAATGAACTAGGAAAAGCGATCGCCTATCTTCGCAATTACGCCAACCAAGACGGAACCAAATTGTTTGATTATCTCAAAACCTTGGTCAGAAATGGCAGACAAATTGGACATAGTAAGCGAACATCTGACTATTACCAAGCGATTGACCATGCTTGTAACCAATACCTAAAAGCCTATCAAGATAATCCCCCAGTCATGTTACATATTTTAGGCTGGTCTTATCGGCTAATGCGCTATTACCAAAACACTGGATCTGTTGGCGAAATTAGCGCCCCCGTTGTCGAGTCAGCGCGTCAAGCTGAAATTGCAGAGGTGGTTAGCACTCATGATTTTCAGGTGGGTCAAGTCTTAGACGCCACGGTTACAGGCGTTAAGGGAAATAAGGTAACATACACGATTTTGGAAACGATTAAATTAACGGAAAAAGAGCCAAAAAAGGCGAAATCGCTCTCTGAAGGGCAAACGGTCAAAGTTGAGGTTGTGTCTCTCAAGGAAGATGGAAGTCTCAAAAAGGTTAAATGCGTTGGGTAAAAGAACGTTATTGGTGGTCATTGAGATTGCTCTGAGATTATGATAGAAGGTAATGCCCACAGATTAAGCGGGTATTTTGTAAACTTGAATACTTTACCGAGTCACAATAGATGTATGCATAGGCTCAAACATTCGTACTTACCTGAATCAACTCTTCAAACTTCACCTAGAAGGTCTGAATCAACTGTTCAATCATCAACTAGAGAGTATTTTGTAAGCTGTCATGCATTTAAATTGGGTATTAGTAGCGAGCAAGATGCTTGATGTAGCGAGCAAGATGCAAAGCCTGCGGCATGGCTTCGCTTAACGCACTACGGCAAGGATTGCGCCATTATTGATATTAAGGTTTAAATGC